>JAQWZC010000051.1 GCA_029253645.1 Alphaproteobacteria bacterium
AATATCCCCGACACGGTAGGCTATACCGTGCCGCAGGAGTTTTTCGACATCATCACCATGCTGCGCGAGCGTGTGCCGAATATCGATAAGGCGATTATCTCAACCCATTGCCATAATGATTTGGGGCTGGCCGTTGCCAATTCTCTGGCCGGTGTGCAAGCCGGTGCGCGACAGGTTGAATGCACGATTAACGGCTTGGGCGAACGCGCCGGTAATGCCGCTTTGGAAGAAATCGTTATGGCGCTGAATGTGCGCCAAGATGCCATGCCGCAATGGACCAATATTGAAACCACCATGTTGGCGCGCGCCTCCAAGCTGGTCTCATCGGTCACGGCGTTTCCGGTGCAATATAATAAGGCGGTTGTTGGCCAAAATGCCTTCGCGCATGAAAGTGGTATTCACCAAGACGGCATGCTGAAAAACAATCAGACCTATGAGATTATGACGCCTGAAAGCGTCGGCATTTCGCAAACCTCATTGGTGATGGGCAAACATTCCGGTCGCCATGCGTTCCGCGAAAAGATTAAAGCATTGGGCTATGATTTGGGCGACAATCAATTGCAAGAGGCGTTTACCCGCTTCAAGGATTTGGCTGACCGCAAAAAGCATGTGTTTGATGACGACATTATTGCTTTGGTTGATGATGAAGTGGGCAAAGGGGTTGACCGCGTGAAGCTGGTTTCTTTGCGCGTGATTGCCGGGTCTGAAGGCCCGCAAAAAGCCACGCTGACATTGGAAATTGACGGCAAGGAAGCGGAAATTGACAGCACGGGCGATGGCCCTGTCGATGCCACATTCAACGCCATTAATGCTTTGTTTCCGCATGAGGCCAATTTGCAATTATACCAAGTCCATGCCGTGACTGAAGGCACGGACGCGCAAGCGGAAGTGAGCGTGAGATTGGAAGAAAAAGGTAAGACCGTCACCGGTCGTGCCGCCGATACGGACACGATGGTGGCCTCGGCAAGAGCTTATGTCAGCGCGCTGAATAAATTGCTGATTAAACGAGAAAAACAGGCGCCGGACTCGCTGACCGCCTAATCCGAATTCTGGGGGAGAACTCGAATGTTAAATATGCTGCTCGCTATGTTTTCGGCCGATATGGCCATTGACCTCGGTACAGCCAATACGCTGGTCTATGTGAAGGGTCGTGGCATTGTGCTGAATGAGCCGTCTGTCGTGGCGATTATCGAGCAGAATGGACGCAATCGTGTGCTCGCCGTCGGTGATGAAGCGAAGATGATGCTGGGCCGGACGCCGGGTAATATCAAAGCCATTCGCCCGATGCGCGATGGCGTGATTGCCGATTTTGATGTGACCGAGGAGATGATTAAGCACTTTATTCGCAAAGTGCATAATCGTCGCTCTTTCGCCAATCCGCAAATTGTTGTCTGTGTGCCGTCGGGCGCGACAGCGGTTGAGCGGCGGGCCATTCAAGAAAGCGCCATGTCAGCGGGCGCGCGCCGCGTGTTTCTGATTGAGGAGCCGATGGCGGCAGCGATTGGGGCCGGTTTGCCGGTTACCGAGCCGACCGGTTCTATGGTGATTGATATTGGCGGCGGCACAACCGAGGTGGCTGTCTTGTCGCTTGGCGGTATTGTTTATTCGCGGTCTGTGCGCGTGGGCGGCGATAAAATGGATGAGGCGATTATCGCCCATATTCGCCGCAATCATAATTTGCTGCTGGGTGAATCGAGTGCCGAGCGCATCAAGAAAGAAGTCGGCTCGGCCATGATGCCCCCGGGGGAAGAAGGCCAGTCCGTTAAAATTAAAGGCCGCGATTTGATGAATGGCGTGCCGCGCGAAGTGGTTATCACCCAGCGCGAAGTTGCGGAAAGCCTGTCTGAACCGGTGGGCGCGATTGTTGAGGCGGTAAAAGTTGCGCTTGAGGCAACACCGCCGGAACTGGCTGCCGATATTGTCGATAAGGGTATCGTTATGACCGGCGGCGGCGGTTTGTTGCATAATCTTGATGCTTATCTGCGCGAAGCGACCGGCTTGCCCGTGTCGATTGCCGATGAAGCGTTGTCTTGTGTTGTGCTGGGCACCGGACGTGCGTTGGAGCATATCAAAACCATGAAGCACGTCCTGTCTGTCGCCTATTAAAAGGCTAACAAGAGAGGGTCGCAGTGGCCAAATCACGCATAGGCGGAAGCGAAACACGGCTTTTAAGTGCCGCCGGCATTGCCGCCGTTTGCTTGCTTGTCGCATTTCTGTTTTTGGGGGTCTTACCCAAGGAAGACCCGCGCGTGAGTACCGTGCGTCAGATATTCTTCGATATTTCCAGCCCGCTTATTGAGATTGCCGGCACGCCGGGCAGGGCTTTGACCAATACGCGGCATTATTTTCAGGAATTGGAAACCGCGCATAACCGCAATCGTGTGCTTGAAGCGCAAAATATTGAACTGCGCCAGCGCATTAGCGAGCTGACCCGCGCCGAAGTGCTGATGCAGCAATATCGCAAATTGCTCGACCTGCCCAATGAGCCGGGTTTGGAGCTTATCAATGCCGCCGTTATTGCCGATGTGAACAGCCCGTTTGTGCATACGATTGTGACCAAGGGCGGGCGTCGCCAAGGCATTAAGCCGGGCCAAGCCGTCATGGGGCCAAATGGGCTTATCGGGCGCGTTATCTCGAGCGGCGCGTCATCGGCACGGGTTTTGCTGCTGACCGATTTTAACAGCCATATTCCGGTGGTTGCGCTGTCCAGCGATGTGCAGGCGATTTTATCCGGCACCAATCGGCCGCAGCCGGAATTGCAATTTCTGCCGCGCCAAGCTGACCTTAAAAACGGCGATTTGCTCGTCACTTCGGGTCGCGGGGGGCAAATTCCGATGGGCCTGCCCGTGGCATTGGTGACCCGCAATGAGGATGATGGCAATAGTGATAGCGGCGGTGATGGCGGCGGTGATGGCGATGGCGCGATTGCCATTCAACTGCTTGATGATTTGGCGCGTTTGAATTTTGTCCGCATTGTTAAGAGCCAAGAAGTCGAAGCGCCGCCTGCGGAAATCCAGCTATCGCCGACACAAAGGGCGCAGCGATGAGCCGGTTCCGCAGCAGCACGGAAGGCAGCGGCGTCTGGTTTGTGCCCTATCTATTGCTGACGCTGTTTGTCCTATTGGATAATATTCAGACCGGCATTTTTCCGGCGTCGAGCCTTGAATTGGGGCTGTATTTTGTGCCGCTTTTCTTAATCGGGCTGACCGCAGAAAGCGATGCGACGCCCATCATCATTGCGCTATTGGGGCTGATAAATGATGTTTCCAATGAAATGCCGCTGGGTTTTTACGCCGCGCTATTTGTGATTTTTTATCTGCTCAGCGCCAGCCAAAAATCGCTTTTGGCCAATACGCGATTCAGTTCTTACTGGCTGACCTTCTCCGTGCTGGTTATGACGACCTATTTTATTGCCTATCTGATGGCGCTGGTGCTCAATGATGTGCATCTGGCGACGCTGCCGCTATTTCTGTCGGCTGTTGCCTGTTGCACGGCGTTCCCCCTCATATATTTCCCGCTTTATTTGCTTGATGACAAGCTGGGCGGGTCGGAGCGGAGCTAATGGCACTTTACGATACGGAAGAGCAGGGATTTTCGCGCCGTTTGGTTTTGCTGGGCAGTTTGCAGGCCGGGCTGTTTACGGTGCTGGCCGGACGTTTGCAGTTTCTGCAAATTGCGCGTTCCGATGTTTATGCCACATTGGCCGAGGCCAATCGGGTCAATATCTCTCAAATATCCGCCATTCGCGGACGTATTACCGACCGAAACGGCAAGCTGCTGGCCGATAATGACCGAAACTTTCAAATTCGGATGGTGCCCGAGCGGGTTGCCGATATTGACGCGACGCTGCGCGATTTGGCGCATATTTTAAAGCTCAGCCCGGCCGAAGTTTTCAACATAAGACGCAAAATTGCGCGCGGCCCGTCATTCAAGCCGGTGGTGATTTTGGAAGATTTGTCGTGGGATGATTTCTCCCGCTTTAATCTCGACCTGCCTTATTTATCCGGTGTCGAGCCGGTGGTCGGGCAAAAGCGCGTATATCCTGATGCCCATTCAGTGGCGCATTTGGTGGGCTTCGTCGGTGCGAAAACCCGCGAGGATTTGCAGCGTGTCGGCAGGATTGTCGGCGATAATGTCGGGCGCAGTGGCGTTGAGCGCGACTATGAAAATGATTTGCGCGGCACGCCCGGTGTGCGTCATGTCGAGGTGAATGCGGTGGGGCGCACAGTGCGCGAACTGCAATCCGACCCCGGTGAAAAAGGCCGCGACCTGTCGCTATCGATTGATTTGGATTTACAAAAATACGCCAATGAGCGCCTGAAAGGCCATAGCGGCTCGGTTGTCGTGATGGATATTCATAGCGGTGAATTGGTGAGCATGGTTTCGGCACCCAGCTTTGATCTGAATATGTTGTCGCGCGGTATTGATGTAACGGAATGGGAAAAGCTGGTTGACCATGAGCGCAAGCCACTGGTCAATAAATCCATGCGCGGTCTCTACGCGCCGGGTTCGACATTCAAAATGCTGGTCGCCTTGGCGGCGTTGGAAGACAAGCTGATTGAACCGGATGAGCGCATTGACTGCACCGGCGTTTTCGGTTTTGCCAATGAGGAGTTTCATTGCTGGCGCAGTGAGGGGCATGGCGAGATGAATATGGTGGATGCGCTGGAACGCTCTTGCGACACATATTTTTACCATTTGGCCCTGCGCGTCGGCATTAATCGCATTGAGGCGATGGCGAAACGCTTCGGTTTTGGCGAGGTGACCGGCATTGATTTGGATGGCGAAAAAGGCGGCACCGTGCCCGGGCGCGATTGGAAGCGCGCCAATTATGATTCCGGCTGGCGCAGTGGCGAGACCATCATCACCGCTATCGGGCAAGGCTATTTGCTGACCACGCCCTTGCAGCTTGCTGTCATGACGGCCTCGCTGGCCAATGGCGGCAAGCTGGTGACACCGCGTATTACGCGCATCACTGAGGCCGAGGCACCGGCGACTGAATTGGCGTTAAAGCCCGAACATTTAGCGGTTGTTCAGCGCGGCATGTATCGCGCCGTCAACCGGCCCGACGGCACGGCCTATGGCTCCAGCCTGCTGATAAATGGCGCGCGCATGTCGGGCAAAACCGGCACGGTGCAAGTGCGACGCATCTCGAAAGATGAGCGCCTGAACGGTGTTATTCCCAATTCCAAGCTCGATTGGCATTTGCGCGACCACTCGCTCTTTGTCGGCTATGTGCCGCATAATAAGCCGCGCTATGCGGTCAGTGTGGTGATTGAGCATGGCGGCGGCGGGGCGCAGGTCGCGGCGCCGATTGCGCGCGATATTATGGTGCAGCTTTTGCGAAAAACCCAAGCGGAACCCGAGCGCGAGCTCGCCGCAGAGCAAGCCGATGAGGCGCGGCTATGAGCTATCAAGCACGCAGTGGCCGTCTCGGGCAATTGGTCAGCCTCAATCTGCTTCATGCCCCGCTTATGGTTATCTCCATTTTGCTCGGACTGGTGGGCGTGATGGTGCTTTATTCGGTTGCCGGTGGTGATTTCGCACCTTGGGCGTGGCGCCATGCTGTGCGCTTGGCGGTCGGCTTTTTGCTGATGTATGCCATTGCCAATCTTGATTTACGCACTTTGTTTAATTTGGCCTATCCGATATTTGGCGGCATATTTTTGCTGCTCGTGGCGGTTGAGGTTTTTGGTGACACCAATATGGGCGCGCAGCGTTGGCTTGATTTGGGTTTTGTTACAATCCAGCCATCTGAATTTATGCGCTTTGCGCTGATTATGGCGTTGGCGCGCTATTATCACACGCTGCATCGCGATGATGTTTCCCAACCTTTCGGCTTGCTGGTGCCTTTGGCGATGATTGGCGTGCCGTCTTTATTGGTGCTGGGCCAGCCCGATTTGGGCACGGCGCTTATGCTGGCGGCGAGCGGTCTCGGCGTCGTGTTTTTGGCGGGTGTTTCCATGCGCTATTTCATTGGTGGCATTATTGCGGCGGTGGCGGCTGTGCCGGTGGGCTGGAATTATTTGCGCGATTATCAAAAAGAGCGCGTCTTGGTGTTTCTCGACCCTGAGCGCGACCCGCTGGGTGCGGGCTATCATATTATTCAGTCGAAAATCGGCATTGGTTCGGGCGGCTTGTTCGGCAAGGGCTTGGCGCAGGGCACACAAAGCCAGCTTAAATTTCTGCCCGAGCGGCATACGGATTTCGTCTTTGCCATTTATGCCGAGGAATTGGGATTTGTCGGCTCGTTCCTGCTGATATTTATGTTCGCCTTGCTGATTTTCCTGATGTTCTCCATCGCCAATCAAATGCGCCACCGCTTCTCGCAATTAATGATTGCCGGTTTTGGGTTTGCGCTGTCGATTTATGTGATTGTGAATCTGGCAATGGTTATGGGGCTTGCGCCGGTGGTCGGCGTGCCGCTACCCTTCATTTCATATGGGGGCACATCGCTGCTCACCTTTATGGCGGGTATTGGCGTCATTCTCGCAATGGAGCGGCAGCCACTGGCAGACCTGCCCAAATAAGGGGGCAGACCTGCCCAAAAAGGGCGGCGATAAGAGGATAGAGATGTTGAAAAAAAGAATTTTGCCTGCGATAGCGGCGCTGTTTATCTTGTTGGTCGCGGTTCTGCTTATCCGCACCTTCACGCCTGCGGGCAGTCAAATGGCGGGCGAGGCCTTTGATTTCCGCCCCGATACGGCGCGTGTCAGCCGCCTGATGAGCGAGTCCGTGCGCTTTAAAACCATTTCCTTCGGGCGCGATAAACCGACCTCGGCGACAGAATTACGGGCTTATCATGCCTATCTCGAAAAGCAGTTTCCGCTCGCGCATAAAGCCCTGAAGCGCGAAGTGATTGCCGATTATTCTCTGCTTTATACATGGACCGGTTCCGCGCCGGCTAGCGCAACCAATAAGCCGGTTATTTTTCTGGGCCACTTAGATGTGGTGCCGGTGGTGCCGGGTACGGAATCGAAATGGAAGCAGCCACCTTTTGAGGGCGTGGTCGCTGATGGCTTTATTTGGGGACGCGGCACGCTTGATAATAAAGTGAATATTATCGGCCTGCTGGAGGCGGCTGAGAATATGTTGCAGCAAGGCCTGCAACCGACCCGCACGATTTATTTCGCCTTCGGTCATGATGAAGAACAAGGCGGCATTGATGGCGCCAAAGTGATGGCTGATGTGCTGTTGAAGCGCGGCGTGCAGGCTGAATTTCTGGTCGATGAGGGCGGTCTGGTGACGCAAGGCGTCGTGCCCGGCATTGATGCGCCAATGGCGCTGATTGCCCCGGCAGAGAAGGGCATTGTGACCCTGGAATTAAAGGTGGTCGGCGAGGGCGGTCATTCCTCCATGCCGCCGGAGCAAACCTCTATCGGCATTTTGGCGGCGGCGATTGCGGCGCTTGAGGCCAATCAATTCCCGCGCGATTTCTCGCATACGCAAAGTTTTTTGGAGGCCGTGGCTGATGACATGCCCTTCGCCAATCGCTTGGTGATGAAAAACCTGTGGCTGTTTAAGCCGGTGGTGATGGGGGCGTTTGAGGGTGACAAGCAGGCGCAGGCCGCCATGCGGACCACTACGGCGGCGACGATGATTGCCGGTGGCATTAAGGCTAATGTGCTGCCGATTGATGCGGCGGCGAAGGTAAACTTCCGAATTCTGCCCGGGGAAACGCCCGACACGGTGCGCGAGCGCGTGATGCGGGTGATTAATGATGCGCGGGTGGAGGTCAGTTTTGACGGCAGTGGTCAAAAGGGCATGAGCCCCTCGCCGGTAAGCCCAACGCAAGGTTTTGGCTGGGAGCAATTAACCGCCGCCATTCGTGATACGGCGGCCCCACAAAGGATGATTGTGACGCCGCGCCTTTTGGTGGCGGCCACCGATACCCGCCATTATCGCAAAATAACGCCGAACCATTATCGCTTTACCTATATGCAGCTTGCGCCCAGCGATTTGGCCAGTATTCACGGCACGAATGAGCGCATCAGCGTGGCGACACTGAATGATACGGTGCGGTTTTACTTCAGAATGATGTCGCGGCTTTAGCGTTTGTTTGCGGCTTATTGGCCAAGCAGCGGGTCGAGGCCGCCACTGGCATCCAGCGCGTAAAGATCATCGCAGCCGCCAATATGCGTGCCATCAATAAAGATTTGCGGCACGGTGCTGCTGCCATTGGCGCGTGCAATCATGGCGTCGCGCAATTGCGGCTCTTTCGACAGGCTGATTTCTGAAAAATCTGCCCCTTTGTCATCAAGCAGCTTTTTGGCCGCGTGGCAGAAGGGACAGATTGTCGTCGTATAAATTTCTATCTTTGGCACAGATGCGCTCCTTTGCCCTTTAAAATCGTGCAAAATGCGTTCATGTGCAAGTAGATATTATTCCGCAGCAGCTTCGTTGCTGGCCATCAAAACGACGATGCCACAGGCAACCATGCGGCTATTGCGGCCTTCTTGCATGTCAAACTCGACGCGTTGATCTTCAATCAATTGCTTCAAGCCAGATTCTTGAATGGCCGTGACGTGGACAAAGCAATCATCGCCGCCATTATCGGGGGTGATAAAGCCATATCCATTGGCTGAGTTGAACCACTTAACAGTTCCGATTTGCATATTCGCCTCCATTATTTTGAAAGCGCGCCGAAGCGGATGGGCCGTCGCAATCGATTAGGCGCATGGATTGGACACAACGCTCCACCAAGTTAATTAGGGCGCTCTAGCACTCCGGCGAGTAAAAAAGCAAATAATTTTTATTTTGCGCACAAGGTGGCGCACAACCGCATGATAAGGCTCTAAAAACCCCTATTTTTCGAGGATTTCGCGCATATTAAACGGCGCGAGCGGGGTCTCGCTTTCGGTAAAATAACGCACGGCATAGGCGGTTACGCGGCCATAGCGCGAGCGTCCGCGCATATCCAGCGGCGCGGCAAAACCGGTATCGGCAATTTGCCCAAAATGCGCCTGCACGGGCGGAAAATCGGCGGCGCGCTCAAGGCTGGCGGGTGAATATCCGGCAATGGGCTGCCATATAACATCGCATTTCACGGCCGGACGCCGCTGCGGAAAATCATGTTTAAAGGGCGGTATAAATTCGACATTTTGCGCCGTGAGCGTGGCCAGACGCCGCCCGTCAAATATCCGTTTCGTGCCATCACAGGCGGCGCGGAGGGGCTTGCCGTTTAACGGCGACATTAACCCCAAAAACGGGTCAACACTGCCCGGGCCGACTTCCGCAAGGGTAATCGGGTTCTGCGAGCGAAACTCTTCGGGTTGCTGATAGCCGGTGGTGAAGGCCAGCGGCGTGCCATTGCGGTAATCCATATGGCTGGATTTGACGACATCATCGCGGTTCCAGCTTAAATCGAGGCGTTGCGGCACAAAGCTGCCTTTTTGCAAGGCCCCGCGCGTGGTTGAGACGACATGCGATTGACCGGCAATGCGGCCAAAACCGGCGGGGCGCATATGCGCGCTCAACACATATTCGGTTGCTGATGCCGAGAAATGCACATCGGCCTTACCAATCAGCAGGCCGCTGACATAAAGGCGATATTCGGCGGAGAAATGCCGCTTCGTGTCGGCAGCCAGCGCGCCGGAGCCGAGCAGAAAGGTGACAAAAATAAGAGAGAGGCTGCGTGTCATGGGTCTGTTAGCCCTTATCGAGCTTGTGCTTGCGCCGCCGCAATATCACGCGCCAGAGAGCGGCCACCGATGAGATAATGCACACTGCCCCAAAGGCCGATAATGACCATAAGCGCCAGCGCGATGCCCAATCCCTGCACACCATAGCGCGGCGTCAGCGCGTCACTCATCATGCCGACCATGAGCGGGCCAATGCCCAATCCGAAAATATTATTGATGAACAGCATAATGGCCGATGCCAGCGAGCGCATTTCAGGCTTCACCAGCGTATGCAACATGGCGAGTGTCGGGCCAAAATAAAACGCCCCGACAATAGTGGGGATGACCAGCCACAGCAAAGCGGTTTGACCGGTAGCGGAGAGATATCCCATGACGGAAAACGGCGCGGCGACAATGCCGACAATACCGACCAGCCACATATTCCAGCGCACATCTTTTTTGCCCATGCGGTCGGATAAAATACCCGCCATCATGGTGCCCACGCCGCCGCCAATGCCAATCATCAGCGCCAGAATTGTGCCGACTTGCGTCGCCGTCATGCCATGCACACGAATAAAATAGCTGGGCAGCCAGGCCACCGCGCCATAACCGACAATAATCAGCAGGGTGGAGCCGATAAGCAATTGCCGCATGGAGGGCGTTTGCAACATATAGCGCACCGTCACCATAAGCGGTGGCGCTTGCGTCTCGCCGCTATCATCGCTCATGCCGCGGGGCGGGTCTTTGAGCGTAAACCATGCAATCACCGCCAGCGCGAAGCCGGGCAAGGCGATAACCTGAATGGCTGTGCGCCAGCCATAATTATCGGCAATCCAACCACCGGCAATAAAGGCGACAAACAGGCCGAAATTAATGCCGAGCGCAAACACTGCCAAAGGCGTGGCGCGGTCGGAGGGCGCATACATATCGGCAATCATGGCATGCGAGGGCGGGCTTGTTCCGGCTTCCCCAACGCCAACACCAATGCGCGCCAATAAAAGCTGCACATAGTTTTGCGCCAGCCCGCAAGCATAAGTCATCAGCGAAAATAAGGTCAGCGCGGCAATGATGATTTTCTTGCGCGACATGCGGTCAGCCAGATAGGCAATCGGAATGCCCAAAGTGGCGTAAAAAACGCCGAAAGCCAGTCCGGTCAACATGCCGAGCTGGGTGTCTGACAGCCCCATATCGGCCTTTATTGAGGGCAGCAAAATGGCGACGATTTGCCGGTCAACATAATTGGCCGTGTAAATGAGAGTGAGAAGTCCAACCGTGTAGGCTTTCAGCCCGGTCGTAAAATTTGTTTTTGTCATGACCTGCGGTTTCGTGTGAAAATATTGGATTGCTCATTGCGAGACCGCACAATGAAACATAATTTAATGATTAGCCAGCCAATAATGCAGAGGCCGAAAAGCGTGCCGAAGGTTTGCGATAAGAACGCCTTCATCAGGTCGCCGGGCCAATAAAGACCGGCCATAATGCTTTCAATCAGGGCGTTGGCGACAAGGCAAATAATGCCGACTTGCGCGGCGAGAAGCAGGGGACGCAGTTTCATACGCGCTTGCATGCCGTAGGCAAGTGAAAAGAGCAAAACCATACCTCCCGCAAGGACAGAAGGCGGCCAGCCCATTAATTCGAGCAAATCAAACAAAATGTTTCCTTACCCCGAAAGCCTGCCCGAAAAGGCCGGTTCAGGTCAAGGTTTAGTGATGTGATTTAGCGGCAGGGCGGGTAAAAGCTGGGGGCAGGCAAGCGTGGCTAGTGCGTCCAGCCCGATAATTCGCGCTCGGCAATAATCTGCAACAGATTTTGCGACAGCGCGCTATCGTTCAAACACGGCACGGTTGAAAAATGCGTGCCGCCTGCCGCCGCAAAATCCTCATGCAGGGCAATGCCGATTTCTTCCAGCGTTTCGACGCAATCGGAAATAAAGCCCGGCGTCACTACGGCGACTTTCTTCACGCCCTGTTCAGCCAGTTCAATCACGGTTTTATCGGTATAAGGCTCCAGCCATTTGGTCGGCCCAAAGCGCGATTGAAAGGTCAGGCGCAGCTTATCCGCATCCATGCCTAATTTCTCGCGCAATAGCCGCGCCGTCTTGGCGCAATGGCAGTGATAGGGGTCGCCCTTTTCAAAATAGCTTTGCGGCAGTCCGTGAAAGGACGCGATAATCACCTCAGGGTCGAAATCCAACCCGTCAATATGCGTTGTCACTGATTGCGCCAGCGCATCAATATAGGCCGGATGGTCATGCCACGGCGCGGCGGTGCGAATGGCCGGTTGCCAGCGCAGCTTCAGCAGGGCGCGGAACACATCATCATAAACACTGGCAGAGGTTGACGCGCTATATTGCGGATAGAGCGCGATAATCGCAATGCGCTCGCAGCCCGCATCTTTCATTACTTTCAGGCGGTCTTCAATGGATGGCTTGCCATAACGCATCGCCCAATCCACCATCACGCCATCGCCCAGTTGCGTTCGCAGCTTCTCGGCTTGCACGCGTGTGTAATAGCGCAACGGGCTTTCATTGCTTTCCTGCCGCCAGATTTTGGCATAAGCCTCAGCCGATTTTTTAGGCCGCGTGTTCAAAATAATGCCGCGCAATATGGGTTGCCAAATGGCGGGCGGCGCTTCAATCACGCGGCGGTCGCTCAAAAATTGTTTGAGATAGGGCCGCAAGCCTTTTTTATCGGGGCTGTCAGGCGTGCCAAGATTGACCAGCAGCAGGCCGGTTTTGCCGAATTGAACATCGGGGTGCGTGTTGGGAAGCATCACAAACCGCCTTTACTGGGCTGCGGGTGCGGTAATTAATTCCGGTAAGTCGCAGGAAATATCCAAATGTGCCCAGACCTCCTGCACGGCGTCCACCAGCGCGCCCATCATCTCATCATCATGCAGAGGCGAGGGGGTGATGCGAAGCCGCTCCGTGCCGCGGGGCACAGTCGGATAGTTGATTGGCTGAATGTAGATATTATGCGTGTTCAGCAAGCGGTCAGATGCGGCTTTACACAGCACCGGATCGCCGACCATAAGCGGCACAATATGCGTTTCCGTGCGTAAGACGGGCATACCCGCTTTTTCCAGCATGGTCTTAAGCGTTTCGGCGCGCTCTTGATGGCGCACACGTAAATCATCGGCTTGCTTGACCAATTGCACCGATTTAATGGCACCGGCGGCAACGGTTGGCGGCAAGGTTGTGGTGAAAATAAAGCCCGGCGCATAAGAGCGAATGGCATCCACCACATTTTGCTTACCGGCAATATAGCCGCCCATAATGCCAAAGGCTTTGGCCAGCGTGCCCTCGATAATATCCAAGCGATGCATGAGATTATCGCGGTCGGCAATGCCGCCGCCGCGCTTGCCATACATGCCGACAGCATGCACTTCATCGAGATAAGTCAGCGCATCATATTTTTCGGCGAGGTCACAAATCGCCTCAATCGGCGCAACATCGCCATCCATTGAATAAACGCTCTCAAAAGCAATCAGCTTGGGGCGCGCCGGGTCAGCGTCGCGCAGCAGGCTTTCAAGATGCTCAAGGTCATTATGTCGCCAGATAAGTTTCGAGCAACCGCTTTGACGCACACCCTCAATCATTGAGGCATGGTTCAGCTCATCCGACAGAATAAGGCAATCGGGCAGCAGCTTGGCCAAGGTCGAAATCGTCGCCTCATTGGAAATATAACCGGAGGTGAAGACCAGCGCCGCTTCCTTATCGTGCAGGTCGGCAAGCTCGTTTTCCAATTCGACAATCATGTGATGCGTGCCGGATATGTTGCGTGTGCCGCCTGCGCCCGTGCCCATTGTGTCAATGGCGGTTTTCATGGCGTCCATCACCTCGGCATTTTGGCCAATGCCGAGGTAGTCATTAGAACACCAAACCGTGACTTCAACCGGCGGGGTAGCGGAATGATTTATGGCGCGCGGAAAAGCACCGGCTTTACGCGCCAGATCCGTAAAGACCCGATAGCGCCCCTCATCATGCAAGGATGCGAGCGCTTCGTCTAAATGCTTGTCGTAACCGACCGCCATTTTAAATCCCTAATTGATTAGACTACAGTTAGCTCATTTACCGATAGGAAACCAGCTTTCACGCCGGAAATGCCTATTTGCCGCAGTTCTTGGCTATGCCTTACTCATCATCCTTGCGGACAAAAGTGACCGCATAATACTCTTTGCCGTCAAATAAATCGGTCGGCTCACCTGGCCCATCAATCATCATATAACGACGCGGTGTGATTTGCCCCTCCATGCGATAGCCACGCGCACTCATATTGCGGCGGTGAAATTCCATCGCGGCAGGGGTGAACTCTTCGGCGAGAACGGTAATGCGTTCAGGTTGTTGGGCGTCATCAGCCATTGCATATCCTTTAATTTGTTATGCGTGATTGAAAAATAAGGCCTCGACACACAAATGTCGAGGCCTTGAAGCTGTTTGATTGCGGCTTATTCAACCGGTTTAATAGCCACCCAACTCAGCATAGCGCGCGCGGTGGAAATTACTGTCCCCCAACATTTGCGCTTGCACGCGGGCGCGCTTCAGATACAGGCCCATATCGACATCATCGGTCATGCCAATGCCGCCATGCATTTGCACGCCCTCATTGGTAATCAGACGCGCCGCTTCACTGAGGCGGGCCTTCGCCAGACTGGTGACACGCGGCACATCATTGCGGCGTTCTTCAAGCGCAGATAAAGCCTCCAGCACGACGGAGCGGCAAATTTCCACTTCGCAAAACATCTCAGCGGCGCGGTGTTTCAGCGCCTGAAATGTACCGATAATAACGCCGAATTGCTTGCGTTCTTTCAGATATTCCAGCGTTGTGTCGAAAACCGCTTCCGCGCCGCCCAGCATTTCTGCGGCGAGGCAGGCGCGGCCCAAATCCAACACATTCTCAAGCTCTGTATAGGCAGCGCCAATATTGCCCAAAGCGGCATCGGCAGATACCTCAACCCCGTCCAAAGCGACCAGTGCCGCATTGCGGCTATCGACCATATGGGTGCGGGTGACGGTGACGCCCTTGGCGTTTGCATCGACGAGGAACATGGACAGGCCTTGCGTCTCACCCACTGCGCCGCCCGTGCGGGCCACAACAATCAGCGTATCGGCAATATGACCGTCAATGACGAATTTTTTCTCGCCCGACAGCTTATAACCATCGCCCGATTTTTCCGCCGTCATGGCGACATTGGCCGGATTATGGTGATTGGTTTCTTCCAATGCCAAAGCCGTCAGCATGTCACCGGCGGCGATTTTAGGCAGAAGCTCGCTTTTTTGCGCCTCTGAGCCGGCCGCGAGAATAAGACCGGCCCCCAAAACAGCGGTTGAATAAAGCGGTGAGGCGGCCAATGTGCGACCGGCTTCGGTCATCACAATGCCCAGACCCATCGGGCCGAAACCTGTGCCGCCATGCTCTTCCGGAATTAAGATACCGGCAAAGCCAAGCTCAACAATTTGCGCCCAGACATCTTTGTCATAGCCCAAATCATCGGCGTCATCGCGCAGTTTACGCAAATTGGTCACCGGAACCTGTTCGGTGAAAAAGTCCTTCGCCATATCGCGAAGCATTGTTTGTTCTTCAGTCAGCACGAGTGCCATGAGTAAGTCTCCTGATATTCTAGAGGTGAGGCAAATGCCGACCTAGGCGTCGGGTAGGCCCAAAACGCGTTTGGCAATGACGTTCAGCTGCACTTCAGATGTGCCGCCTTCAATCGAATTGCCTTTTGAGCGCAGCCATGAACGGGTCACGGCCAATTCTTTGCTGTCAAAGCCTTCGCCTTCCCAGCCCAGAGCTTGTGTGCCCATCACATCGAGCAAAAGCTCAAAGCGGCGTTTATTCACTTCCGTGCCGTAATATTTAAACATGGAGGCCGCTGCGCCCATGCCTTGTCCTGCTTTGGCTTCTTCCGAAGCGCGTCGCAGCGTCAGGCCGAAAGCCTGCTGGTCCATTTTATGGTCGGCAATGGATTGGCGAATGCTGGTATCGGCAATCTTCTCGCCATCTGTGCCGAAATTCTCTTTGGCAATGGCTTCCATGCCGCCCATAGAGGCCGCACCGGCGCCCATGCCCATGCCGGAAATCATGCTGCGTTCATGTTCCAGCAGACGTTTGGCAATGGTCCAGCCCTTGTTCAATTCACCGACAAGGTTTTCTTTTGGCACTTTGACATCGGTCAGGAAGGTTTCGCAAAACGGCGATGCGCCCGAAATCAATTTAATCGGACGCGCTTCCACGCCGCCAGTATCCATGTCGATAAGCAAGAATGAAATGCCGTCATGCTTCACCGTCGTATCGGTACGCACGAGGCAGAAAATCATGTCGCATTTATCAGCATAAGAGGTCCAAACTTTCTGGCCATTCACCAGATAATGGTCGCCCTTATCTTCGCATTTGGTTTGCAAACCGGCGAGGTCAGACCCGGCACCCGGCTCGGAATAGCCTTGGCACCAGCGAATTTCACCCTTGACGATTTCCGGCAGATATTTCTTCTTCTGCTCTTCGCTGGCAAATTCCAGCAGGGCCGGGCCAAGCATCCAAAGGCCAAAGCTGCTCAGCGCAGGCCGCGCGCGCAGACGCGCCAGCTCTTCTTGCAGAACCTTATTTTGCTCTTTAGACAGCCCGCCTCCGCCATATTCAGCCGGCCATTCCGGGGCGGTCCAGCCGCGTGAGGCCATATTATCCAGCCAAACTTTAGTGTCCGGATTGGGGAATTTGGCATTGCGGCCGCCCCACGGCATTTCGCGTTCAGGCATGGGTGTGCGCATGGATTCGGGGCAATTTGCCTCCAGCCAGCTCCGTGTTTCCTCGCGGAAAGTGTCTAAAGCAGTCATTTTCGTCTCCTCCAACAGATAGGCAAAAGAGTATCACGGCAGGCTTTATTGGCAAGCCATTGCGCGCCGCTTTTACGTGGCATCTGGCCGCAGTTTTAGGGCATTTGAAAGCCGTCGAGATTTTCACCCGTACCGACTGTTACCTGCCGTTTCACCGCGCCGCCATCATCCTGCAAATCGGCATAGCTGCATAGGCTTTCGGCAATAGAGACATAGCGGCCTCTATCTGCGCCGAATGTATGCGCCGAAACATGCGGCGTCAGCAGCACATTATCGAGACTGTTAAAGTCATGTTTGGAACCTTGATAGGCATCACCGCGGTCGGGGTCGGCCCCGGCATCCGCCACATTGGCCGGATAGCGATACCATGTATCAAGTGCCGCGCCGCCAATGCGCTTGGCACTCAGCGCGGCAAACAGCGCGTCTTCATTGACCACTTCACCGCGCGCGACATTAATCAGATAGGCCGTGTCTTTCATCTGCTCAAAAGCTGCGGCGTCAATCATGCCCTCGGTTTCATCATTCAAATCGCAGGTCAGAATAATGTAATCGCTTTCGGCCAATAATTTGGGCAAATCGGCTTGCGTGCCAATCCATGCGAGCGGGGCCGGGGTTTTGTCACGCGGTGAGCGGGCAACAGCCGACACATTCATGCCGAAAGCCTGCGCGCGGGCGGCCACGGCTTTACCAATCTCGCCATAGCCGACAATGCCGACATGCTTTCCCAATAAATCGCCATGACGCGCCTCGGGTGCTGCATTGCGGCCCGAGCGGGACCAATTGCCCTCAATCATATTCTGATGAATTTCCCGCAAGTCCAGCGCGTGTTCCAACATGGTGCCCAGCACATATTCAGCCATGGGCGCGGCGTGACCACCGGCATTGCAAAAGCGCAGTCCTTTGGGCAAAAACCCGTCATCGAGCCAGTCAATGCCGACCCAAGGCTGTAACAGAATTTTGAGATTTGGCGCGGCCATAAGCGCGCCAAAATTACCCGGCGTCAGAATGAAATCGGCACTCATCACCGCCGCTTCGCACTCGGCGAGGACCGCATCACGTGCCGCAATATCATCATCGCATGGCCAGCTCGTCACCTGCCAATCCTCATATTTATCGGCAAAGTTTTCCTCAATGATGGGAGCGAATTTCACTCCCATCTTACCAAAAACGGCTACTTTTTTTGTCATGCGCGCTTCTCGACTTCCTCAACAGCAAATTCAGTGACGCTTTTATAATCGGCCTTGCCATTAGGCGCACGGAAGGGCGGGCCACCATGAAACACATGTTTCGGTGTTTTATAGGCCGCCAATTTGCCTTTGCAAAAAAGCTTTAATTCGGCTTCGTCAAACGCGCCGCCATCAATGGTTTTCACCACGGCGGTCACGGCTTGGCCCCATTTCTCATCCGGCACACCGACGACCAAAGCATCGTCAATCGCGTCATGCAGTTTCAGCGCTTCCTCGACTTCCTCAGGATAAATTTTCTCACCCGCAGAATTAATGCAGACGGAACCGCGGCCCAGCAGGGTCAATTCACCTTCTGGCGAGACCAGGCAATAATCGCCCGGAATGGAATAGCGATGGCCGTTAATGGTTTTGAAGGTCTTGGCGGTTTTCTCTTCATCCTTGTAATAGCCCAAGGGAATCGGGCCGCCGAAAGCGATGAAGCCCGGGGTTTCGCTGCCCCACGGAATTTCATTATCGTTTTCGTCAAAGACTTTGCACATCTCATTGGTGGTGAATTTGGCGGTTTTGACCGGCATATCCTTCATGGTGATAGATGAGCCGAAGCCAATCGCTTCAGATGAGCCGAAACTATCGGCCAGCATGCATTCATCGGGCAGATAATCGAGCATTTCCTGCTTCACTTCCATCGACCACATGACGCCGGATGAAACAATCGAGCTGACCGATGACACATCATAAGCGCCCGGATTATCTTTCAATTCTTGCAGCATGGGCTTGGCGAAAGCATCGCCGACAATCGCCATATAATCAACGCCGCGCCGCTTTACGGTTGACCATAGCTCAGATGCATTGAGCGAAGCGGCCTCCAGCGTTACCACCGTGCCGCCATTCATAATCACACCCATGGCGGTAAACAGGCCGGTGCCGTGCATGAGCGGGCAGGCGGGAATGTAAACTTGGCCGGGGCCGGATTCTTCTAGGCTGGTTTTCAATTCTTCCAGGGTCTCCGGCACTTCGCCCAAAGCGCGCAACGCCATGGTTTGGGTTTCGCGCAGATTATGATGCTCCCACATCACGCCTTTGGGCATGCCGGTCGTGCCGCCCGTATAAAGAAAAAGCTGGTCTTCGCCCGAGCGTTCAATATCCAAATTGCTGCCATCGCCCTCATTCACCAGGGCTTCATAATCGAGAATACCCTCAGGCAGGCTGCCCGCATCGGCAATCGCGCCATCCCCGACTTCAATCCATTGTTTGACCTTGGGCAGGCGCGGGCGCAATTCTTCAATATTGTCGCGAAACTCTTTGCCGTAAACAACCACGGTCGCGTCAGAATTGTCGAAAATATAATGCACTTCGTCAGCGACATAGCGGTAATTGACATTCACATGGGTCAGGCGTCCCCGAAAACACGCCACCAGCAATTCGCTATATTCGGGGCGGTTACGCATATAAAAGCCAACCTTGTCGCCGGTCTTGGCGCCATTGGCCAGCAGGTTGCGCGCCAAATTATTCGAGCGCGCGCTCATGTCCGTCCATGTAATTTCGCGATCGCCATGCACCAAAGCCAAATGCCCCTCCGGCAAGACCGGCACAATTGCGTCAATAATATCTCCGAAATTCCAATGCATGTTTTTCCTCCCCCATGCTGTTGTCGCGAACCAGAAAAAGCTAAGGCTTTGATGCCGCTCTGCCAAGTGCTTTTCAGGCTTTGGACAAGTATTTTCCACGCAAAACCCTTAGCCATGCTAAAAACAGCTTATGGAATCACCTGTTCTATTGCTCTTGGCTGGTTTTATTGCGCTCGGTTTGGCCGGTGAGGCACTGCTGCGTGGCGCGGTGACCTTGGCCAGCGCTTTGCGCGTTTCGCCCTTGGTCATCGGCCTGACGATTATCGCCTTTGGCACATCGGCGCCCGAATTAACCGTGTCGATTAACGCGGCGTTGAACGGCCAGCCCGATATTTCAATCGGCAATGTCGTCGGCAGCAATATCGCCAATATATTGCTGGTCATGGGCGCAATGGCCGTGGTCAGTCCGTTTTTCGTCAATCGCGGCACGCTGGGGCGCGATGGCGGCTTTATGTTCGCCGCCTCTTTATTATTTCTCATGCTCGGCCTTTACGGCATGATTGACCGGCTTGTCGGCGTCTTTTTACTGCTCGGCATTATCGGCTTCAGCATTTATCTCTACACCACATCGCGCGAGGCCGAAGACACGGCTGAAGCAGAAGCCGGTGTTGATGAAAACCTTGTGCTCGGCGGGCCGCTGGTCGCTGCTTTGGTTTTGCTGTTGGGCATTGCCGGTGTCATTGGCGGGGCCGAAATGATGGTTGAGGGCGCGGTCGCCTTGGCGCGCCAATGGGGCATATCTGAGGCGGTGATTGCGCTCAGTCTGGTTGCTATCGGCACCAGCCTGCCCGAATTGGCGGTCTCTTTAGTGGCGGCGATACGCGGCCATGCCGGTCTGGCGGTCGGCAATATAATCGGCAGTAATATCTCAAATATCCTGCTTATTCTCGGGGCCACGGCTTTGGTTGCGCCTTTGCCGATATCCGACATGCTGGCGGCGCGCGATATTCCGATTATGGTCGGTGTCGCCGGTTTGGGTTTGGTGTTTATGGCGTCAAATCGCGGCATGTCGCGGCTCGAAGGCGGCATTAGTCTGGCGCTTTACGCCGCTTATATGGGCTTCATTTTCTCGGCCTGAGTGATTGTTGTATAGACAATCTCAGTTCTGCAAGCTAAACCGAAAACTCAAATGCCATTGGGGGAAAATGTGAAAACGAATTTGCGACGACGATAACTGCCAACCGCCCGCAAGGCGCGGTGAGTTCTCGTTCGCCACTTTCACATTCAGGGGCAGACCCCCAAGGTTTTAAAATGACAGATTTCACCATTCTTGGACAAAGTGCTGATGCCGATGCGCTGCATCATTTGCTGAATTTGGCTTTCGGGCCGGGCCGTTTGGCGCGCACGGCGGAGCGTTTGCGTGAGGGCAATCAGCGCATTGCCGCTTATGACCGGCTGGCGCAAGACGGCGCGGGCAAATTGCTGGGCGCGATTTCTTTCTGGCCGGTGCAGGTCGAGCAGTCCGCCGGATTATTGCTGGGGCCGCTGGCCGTGCATCCCGATATGCAAGGGCAGGGCGTCGGTCAAAAGCTGATGCAAGACGCGCTGGCCGCCATTGATGCGACGCGCTTTCGCTTCACCATATTGGTTGGCGATTTGCCCTATTACCAAAAGGCCGGATTTAGCGTCGCGCCGCCACAGTTAAAACTGACCGGGCCGGTTGACCCGCAGCGTTTGCTGCTGCGCCCTTCGGCGGCTGAACATGCGACCCTTTGTGCCGAACTGACCGGCATGGTTCGCCGTGCGCCGGAATTGTGCTAGTTTCCGCCTGAACAGGGGACGCCTATGTCTGACGAAGCGGCCAATGCGCTGATGAAAATTGTGGCTGACGCCGAAAAGGCAAGCAATCCGGAGACCGGCGAGCGCGGTTTGCCGCCCGTGCATTTATGGGAGCCGGATTATTGCGGTGATATCGGCATGAAAATCGCCCGCGATGGGCAATGGTATTATGCCAATTCGCCGATTGGCCGCAAAAAACTGGTGCGGCTGTTCTCCACCATTTTGCGCCATGATGAGGATGGCGAGCATTATCTGGTCACGCCTGTTGAGAAAATCCGCATTGAGGTTGAAGACGCGCCCTTTATCGCCACGCTGATGACGGTGACAGGCGAGGGCCGCGCGCAAATATTGCGGTTTGAAACCAATGTCGGTGACTTTACCGAGGCCGGGCCCGACCACCCGATGCGCTTTGAGATTAATGCCGAGACCGGCGAGCCGTCGCCCTATGTGCATGTGCGCGCGCGCTTGGAGGGGCTGATTGCGCGGCCCGTATTTTATGATTTGGTCGAGCTGGCCGAAGTGCATGAAGGCCAGTTTGGTGTGTGGAGCCACGGCGTGTTTTTCGCCATTTCCTCGGCTGAGGAAGCCGGTCTGTAGATGGATTATCGCGCCAAATTGCAAGCCATTGTCAGGGCTGAATTGCCGACGCCGGCGCAGTTAAACGGGCTAGGTCAGCTGCGCGACCAACGCGTTGATGGCGACTTAAACGATGATTTAAGCCAAGCCGAAATTGAGGAAATGACCAAGGATTTGCGCTTGGCCGCGGTTTTGGTGCCCTTGGTGGAACACGCCGATGAGCCGTCTATTTTGCTGACGCGCCGCGCCGATCATTTGGAAAAACATTCCGGCCAAGTGGCGTTTCCCGGCGGCAAGGTAGAAGACAGCGATGACAGCCCTGTTTCTGCCGCCCTGCGCGAGGCGGAGGAAGAGATTGGCCTCGACCCGTCGCATGTTGAGATTGCCGGTTTTCTGGACACTTATCAAACCGGCACGGGTTTTTTGATTTTGCCGGTGGTGGGGTTTGTGAGGCCCGGCTTCACCCTGACGCCCGATGAAAATGAAGTGGCCGATGTGTTTGAAGTGCCGGCGCATATCGCGCTATCGGAGGCCAATTGGAAAACCGATAGCGGCGAATGGAAAGGCCGCATGTGGAACTTTTATTCAATGGATTATCAGGGCTATAATATCTGGGGAGCAACAGCAGGCATGCTGATGCATATGAGCCGGAGGATAGCCGAATGATTAGGATTCTGCTGCTAAATGCGTTTTTGTTCTTAATGCCGTTTGTGCTGACCTATATTTGGGTGCGCTTTATCGCGGCGAAAGAACCGAGCGCGCAGACGCGCAAATATTATGCGTTTGCCGCGCTGGCCGGATTGGTGCTGGTGCTGGCCAGCTTGTTGACCTATCGCGTCAGCACCGGCAATGCGCCCGAGGGCACCTATATTTCGCCCAGCTATAAAGACGGGCAAATTGTGCCCGGCAGATTTGAATAAAGATTATGACCCAAATTGAGGCCTCATATAGCGGCTGGTTGACCCTGCCGCAGACGCAGCAGATTTTGACGCTGCTCAATGGGGATGGCGCGACCACGCGCTGCGTTGGCGGCTGTGTGCGCGACGCGCTGATGGGCCTCGCCACTGCTGAGGCCGAGGTTGATATGGCGACCGATTTGCCGCCTGAGACGGTTATGGCGCGGCTGAAAAAGGCGGGCATTAAAACCGTGCCGACCGGCATTAAGCACGGCACTGTGTCGGCCATTCTTTATGAGGGCGACGCGGCGCTGGTTTATGAAATCACCACTTTGCGGGTTGATGTGACCACGGATGGCCGCCATGCCGAGATTGCCTTCACCGAGGATTGGCAGGGCGATGCGGCGCGGCGCGACTTCACCATTAACGCGCTTTATGCCGATGCTGATGGCACGCTGCACGACCCGACGGGGCACGGGCTGGCCGATATTAAGGCTCGCCATGTGCGCTTTATCGGCGATGCGGCGGCGCGCATTGAGGAAGATTATTTGCGGGTTTTGCGCTATTTCCGCTTTCACTTTCGCCTGACGCCCGAGGCTGACATGCAGCCGGACGCGCTGGCCGCCTGTCGCGCGGCGGCGGTGGGGTTGCGCGGTCTGTCGGGCGAGCGCAAGCAGCAAGAAATGCTGAAAATCATGAGTCTGCCCGATGCGACAAAGGCGGCGCGCGCGCTGCATAAGGCTGATTTATGGCGCGCCATTATTGGCGTTGAGCCGGTGGAGTTTGACATGCTGGCGGCGCTTGTGCCGTTAAGCGATGACCCGCTTTTGCGGCTGATGAGCCTGCTGCCAAACAGCGCTGCGGCGCAAGGCATGGCGGCGGCCCTCAGGCTGTCGAATAAGCAGAAAATGCGCCTCGCCAAAGCGTTGGAAATGCCGCTGGATGTGGCGCATCTGCCTGCCGCGCTTTATTTTGACGGGGCGCAAGCCGTGGCTGACCGCGCGCTTCTGGCACTCGCGGATTTGGGTGCGGCGGGCGCAGATGACGCCGCGCAAGACAAGCTGCATGCGGCGGTGGTGGCGGCGCGAGCCTATGAAAAGCCGAAATTCCCGCTCACCGGCGCGATGATGCAAAAGGCCGGTCTGGCCGATGGCCCCGCCATGGGCACCATGTCGCAGACGCTGGAACGCTGGTGGGTGGCCGAGGGCTTCCCCAACGCCGCCGCGGTGGAAGCCGAGTTGAAACGGCGGGTTTAAGGGCTAGACATAGGATTTAAATCTGGCATTCTTTATCAGCCTTAAAAACAAAAATGAGGAGGGGCTTATGCAAAAATGGTTTCAAACGCACGGAACGACGCTTTCGCTTCGCAAAAGCGGGTGCTTTTACCGCCAACCCACAACAGGCGGCATGGAGCTCAATATGCTCTCGACATTGCCGCCGGTTTTCAG
>JAQWZC010000097.1 GCA_029253645.1 Alphaproteobacteria bacterium
ATGAACAGAAAATACATTTTAAAGTCTCCAATCAGCGACCAAAGCGGATAGGTGAAAGTGGCAGGCTTGTTTTTCTCGATGAAAAAATGCCCGACCCAAGCAAAGAAATAGCCGACCACGGGCAAACCCCAGAAATAGACATAATGCGCCGTGCCAATGGCATAAGCCGCCAAAGCGATAACCAATGTCGTGCCGATATAATGCAAAGCCCGGCACAAAGGATGCGCGTGTTCGCGCAAATAATAGGGAAAGAAAGTTTTAAAATCTGTCGGCCCGCCCTGCGGGTCAGCGGCTTCATATTTGGCGTCCATCGGTCAAACCCCTTTGGTTAAAATCTCATTTGAAAGGATGGTAAGCAAAGCGCAATGATTTCTCAAGTCTTCTCAAGTCCCCTCAAGTCATTGACACGGTGACAGCCAAATTGTTCAATACCGTCCATATTCATCATCTCTGGGAGACAATAATGAGTGACACACAAGAAGTAATGGTTGACGTCAATGAAGGCGTCATGACCATCACCATGAACCGGCCGGAAGCCAAAAACGCCATGAATAAATCTATGGCCGAAGGCATTTCAGCCGCCATTGACGAGTTTGAAGCCAATGCCGATATTCGCGTTGCCGTGCTGGCCGGTAATGGCGGCACATTTTGCTCGGGCATGGACTTAAAAGGTTTTCTGGCCGGTGAAACGCCGGTCGTACCGGGCCGCGGCTTTGGTGGCCTCAGCCAATATGTTCCCGCCAAGCCGCTGATTGCAGCGACGGAAGGCTATGCGCTGGCCGGTGGTTTTGAGCTGGTCTTGTCTTGCGACATGGTGGTCGCGGCGCGCACCACTAAATTCGGCCTGCCCGAAGTCAAACGCTCGCTGGTCGCCGGTGCCGGTGGCGTGTTCCGCTTGCCGCAACAAATCCCCGAGCGTATCGCCATGGAAATGGTGATGACAGGTGACCATTATTCGGCCGAGCGCATGTATGAATGTGGTCTGGTCAATGCGCTGACCGATGAGGGCAAAGCGCTGGACGGTGCCAAGGAATTGGCCGCCCGCATCGCCATTAACGGCCCGCTGGCAACCGCCGCTTCGAAAAAAATCATGAAGGAATATAAAACCTGGCCGCATGATGAAATTTGGGCGCGTCAGCAGGAGATTATGAATCCGGTCTTCTCATCTGAAGATGCCCGCGAAGGCGCAACAGCTTTTGCTGAAAAACGCGCGCCGAATTGGCAAGGCAAATAAGCCGCGTCATCTTTGGCAAGTTAAATGAAAAGGGCGTTCTTAGGAGCGCCCTTTTTTTCATGGCTTTTGGGGCCAATTTAAAACCCCGCGCGCCAAGTCGACATAAAAGCAACAGTTGGGCGGCAATCTTTTACGCCGCGCCACAAGCCGATAGGGATGGTCTATATTCGCCCCAATTCGGAGGAGTCTTATGTTGCGTTTACGTCTCAAACCATCGCTGCAACGCGGCGCGCTTGCGCTAACCATCACCCTAGCCGGTATCGGCTTACACATTCCGTCGGGATATGCGGCCCAACCCATCGGCGTCACCGCCGCCCTGCGCGGTGATGTGGTGCGCCTTGCTTCTTTTGAAAGCAATGCCGCCATCGGGCAAATGTCATCGGGCCAGCAAGTCTTTCTGGGTGATGATATTAAGGTCGGTGGCAATGGCCGCCTCCAACTTATGCTGCTTGATGAAACCATATTCACATTGGGCGCCAATGCGGTGATGCGGATTGATGAATTTGTCTTTGACCCGAGCGCACCATCAAACAACACGCTGACCACCTCCATCACCCAAGGCGCGTTTCGTTTCGTCTCCGGCCAAGTGGCGCGGCGCAGCGATGATGCGATGACGGTGAAATTGCCCAGCGCCACAATTGGCGTGCGCGGCACATCCGTGGCCGGCGAGGTGAGCGCCAATGGCGCGGCGCAAGTGATTTTGCTGGGCCCGGCCATTGATAATAATCTGGGCTTACCGGCGGGCGCGATTAATGTCGCCAATACGGCCGGCGGCGTGGATATTACCCGCCCCGGTTTTGTGACCCAAATTGCCGGTGCCGCCATTCCTCCCGAGCCGCCGCAACAAGCCACCACCCAACAAATCCGCCAACTCGAGCAAGCCCTCTCCGAGGATGCCGTGTCTGAATTGGCCGCCGGACTGGGCGTCAATAGCAGCGCCATTGTCGCGCAAGAAGGCCAAGACAGCGACGGCGATGGCCAGCTTGATAGCTATGTCGCCAATGAACAATTATCAAAAGCGATTTTGCAATCCACCGGTTCAGATGGCGGCGTCACCAATGATCGCGATTTATTGCAGCAAGTGGCGGTCACCCTTTTCGGCAATCAAGCGCTGGCCGATGCCGCAAATAATGGCGGCGACT
Organism: Alphaproteobacteria bacterium; assembly: GCA_029253645.1. Lineage (GTDB taxonomy): Bacteria > Pseudomonadota > Alphaproteobacteria > RS24 > RS24 > UBA8337. The sequence continues at coordinate 2,377 of JAQWZC010000097.1, forward strand.
TCTTTCAAGGCATAAATCTGGGCGAGGATATCGGCAATTTATTATCCGGCGACTTTGATTATTTAGGCCCGACCTTGATTTCCGATTTGGCCGATTTCGGCCCGACCGGACGGGTGACCTTTACCGGCACGGGCGCGACCATTGAGGATACAAACGGGCGCAATAGCGGCACATTTAATCTGACGCAAATATGGGATTACGCGACGCAAAACGTCTCCAGCACCATATCGGGCAATTTTGATATTGCCGTGGCCGATGCTTTCATCACCGGCACGCTGCTCGACAATACGCAAACCCTGAGCTTTGCCAATGCGAGCGGTGCCGCGACGGTTAATTTCTCAACCTCCTTCAGTGCTGACCCACAAACCTCCGCAATGAGTGACGCTCATGTCTTCGCTCAAATCGGCGGCAGCGATTCCGTTCAGCCGAGCCATTTCCGCGAGGTCGGCGCGCCCGTTGACCCGAATAACCCATCATCTGAAGCGGCGGGCATTTCTGCCTTTGCCGCTCTCGACTCGGCCAGTGAGCAGGTTTTCATCGACAACACGTCCAGCTCTCACGCCTTCCAAATGCAAATTAATGTGTCGAGCTTTTTATCCAATGTGGACCGCCATGATGGCGCATCCTCCACCGCCTCAATTGGCGAAGGCAGCGTCGCTTTGGATGTCTTTAGCTATGACATGCCGGATGCCAATGGCCCGTCCGAGCCGGTTGAAATGGTGCCCAGCGCATCGGCGCGCGGTGCGATTTTTGCCATGAAGCGCGTGGTAGAGGAATAAACCCATGACATATTTTATGCGTTCCGCCCCACTGGTGGCCCCAATGAACCTTGCGATGAAGTTTGCGATTGGCCTTGTGATGGGTCTTGTGATTTGCTTTGCGATAAGTCCGGTGCGGGCCGAGATTTCTTATGCCGATATTCTGGCCGACCCGGATAATCCGGCGCTGAACCAACAATTCGCCAATGAGCGATTGGCAGGCGGTGATGCCAAAGCGGCTTTGGCGGCGGTCGAGCGTGTGCTGGTGGCCGAGCCGACCAATTTCAGCGCGCGCCTGTTTCGCGCCCAAGTGCTGGTTGCGCTGGGGGCTGACTTACAAGCCGCCGGAGAATTGCGCGCCTTGGCTGCCCTGCCCTTATCGCCGGATATTAAACGCCGTGTGCAAAGATTGCGCGACCGGCTGAGCGGCCGCCAGCGGCGTTTATCGGCGCGCCTTAATCTGGCGCTTGGCTTTATGGAAAATAATAATGCCGCCAATTGGCCTGAAGATAATACGATTTTGCTGAATGGCGTCTCGGTGGATAGCGATGGCGAAAACCGCTATTCGCTGCCGCGCCTCGATGGCGCTGCGCCGATTACCGAGGCCATTAAAGATGATGTGATAACGCAAAACCTATCACTCAGCGTGCATTATGACCCTGGCCTGCAAGTGATCCGCGACCTCAATATCTCGCTCGGCATGAACGCCAATAGTGCGGGCGATAGCGGTTATTTGGATGGCGATACGACCCATATCGGCATTGGTGCCAAATTGCAGCGCGGCAAGGTGAGCCTGATGCCTCGCCTCAGCATGGCCGAGGTTAAAAATGATTTTGAAGACCGTTTGGGCAATTACACCTTATCCAGCGGCACGTTGACGGCGCAATGGCAGGCGCGCCAAACCACCCGTTTGAGCCTGTCCGGCGGCATGACCGAATTGGCCTATGACGGCACGCTAGACCGCAATGACACGACCACATTATCCGGCTCCTTTGGCTGGGAGGAGATTATCGCGCGGCGTCTTTCAACAAATATTGGCGGCTTTTATCAAAAGGTCGATAGCGAAGAAAATGCCGATTTGAATAAGGAATTATTCGGTGCCAGCGTGACCCTGCGCCTCGGCCTCATGCCCGGCCATTTTGTGACGCTTGGCGCGTCTTACACACAAACCGAGCACCAAAGCGTGTATTCGCACAGCTATGACCCGTCTGACAGCACAGCGGTCGATGGCACAGTGCGCGAAGATGAGATTACCGGCACCAGCATTGATTATTTGCTTTTGGGCAGCGCATTATCGCCGCTTTTAAACCATGTGTTTTTCACGCTTGGCTATCAATCCAGCGAGACGCAAAGCAACACAATCGGCTTTTCGCAAGAGCGCGATATTTTATCGGCGCGGGTGAATTTCGGCTATCGCTTTTAAACCGCCTAACCGGCCACCACCAATAAATCGCTGAAGAAGGTCAACCAAAGCGAGACGGTGAGCGCCGATAAAACCGTGGTTACGACAATCGTGCTCGAGGCTTCGGCCTCGGCCATTTTATATTGCGCCGCAAAAACCGCCGTAAACACGCCCGTCGGCATGGCCGATAATAGCGTGATGGTGGCGACAAAAAGCACCGGCAGACCGAACAGATAAGTCGCCGTTGCGTAAACGCAAAGCGGCATAATGGCGAGCTTGAAGACGCCGACAAAAAGCGCCACCGGCAAATTATCGCCCACGGCGATAAAGGCCAGACGCCCGCCAATGGCAATCAGCGCGACCGGAATTGCCGCCGCGCCGAGCAATTCCAAAAACCGGTCAATGGGCGCGGCCAATCCGAGGCCGGTGAAATTCCAAACAACGCCCGCCGCCAAAGCCATCACAACAGCTTGGTCGCGCATGGCATGGCCCAGCTTGGGCGGCATATCCTTCAAGCGCATTTGCGGATTGGTCGCCGCCTCCAAACAAGTTAAAGCGGCGGTGAACACCAAAAGCCCGTGAAACGCCAATATAAGAAAGAGCGGCAGACCGGCAGCCGGGCCAAAAGCGGTGAGGATAATCGGAATGCCCAACATCACCGTATTGGAAAAACACGCGCCAAACCCCATCACCACATATTCAGCCACCGCGCGCGCGGGAAAAACCCAGCGCGCCACAAAAAAGCCAATCGCCATAATGGCCAGCATGGGCACATAATAAGACACCCATAGGCCGATGGAGAGGTCATCGGGGAAATCGGTCAGCGCAACATTGCGAAATAACAGGGCCGGTGCCGCAAGGGTGAAGACGAAACGATTAAGCGTTGCCACATTATCTTCAGTGAAGACGCCGCGCCAAGCCGCGCCATAGCCCACCGCAATGACCGCAATGACCGGCGCGACAACAAATAATGCGATGAGCATAAAACATCCCTTTGGTGAGCCTTTATGAGGCTTGGCTATAGCAGGAATTATGTCGCATGGCGAAATAATCGCGCCGACTGGATTTCACGCCCGCCCGCGCTACCTCCGGCATATGGAAAAGCAGCCCACGCAATTTGCCGACCGCGCCGCTTTGGTGGCGCATGTCAAAGCCCTGTCACCCTTGGCCGGTGATGATGGCGTCAGCGATACACGCGGCGGTCGCGCGGCGGCGGAGCGCCTCTTGGCGGCCATTGACCCGACCGCTTATGGCCATAGCCGCAATTATCTTGATGGCGCGGTGACCCGCCTGTCGCCCTATATTCGCCATGCGATTGTGAACCTGAATGAAGTGCGTAATCGGGCTTTGGAAATGGGGGATGGCAAGGCCCTTGAAAAATTTATTCAAGAGCTTGGCTGGCGCGATTTTTGGCAGCGCATTTATGCGCAAAACCCCGATTGGATATGGCGCGATATTGAGGCCTATAAAACCGGCTTTGCGCCCGATGATTATGCCGACACGCTGCCGCCGGATATTGCGGCGGGCGAGACCGAGAGCGCGGCGATGAACCATTTTATCGCCACGCTGAAAACCACCGGCTATTTGCACAATCATGCGCGCATGTATCTCGCCGCTTATATTGTGCATTGGCGGCGCGTGACATGGCAGGCCGGAGCGCGGTTTTTTCTCGCCCATTTATTGGATGGCGATCCGGCCTCAAATAATTTGTCTTTTCAATGGGTGGCCAGCACATTTGCCAATAAGCCATATTTTTTCAATTTGGAAAATTTGCAAAAATTCGCCGGCATGGACGCGCCATGCGATTATCACACCAATAAATGTTTTGGCGGCAGCTATGATGATTTGGCCGTCAAACTGTTTCCGCATATGGAGGCGCTGTGATGAGCCGGTTTATTTGGCTGCATGAGGATTGCCTGCGCGCCACGCATCCGGTTTTTGCCCATGCGCCGCAAGCGCGCGCCGTATTTATCTGGGATGATGCCTATATGGACGCCATGCATTATGGCTTAAAGCGGCGCGTCTTTATCTATGAGACCCTTTGCGATTTGCCTGTCGAGATTTATGCAGGCGACACGATTGACACATGGCGCGCGCTGCAAAACATGGCGGGCGCGTCAGACATCATCACCGGCAAGACCCCCAATCCGGCCCTGAAAGCTATAATGCAGACCTTGCGCGAGGGGCTTCAGATCACCACCATTGCCGATGCGCCCTTTGTGCATTTGGACGCGGCGAAAGATGATGCGGGCCAGTTACGCCGCTTTTTCAAATATTGGAATAAGGCCAAGAAAAACGCATTTCTCTATGATGGCCGACCCTAATTTTTCGGCAAGGCCGCCTCGACCGCCCGAATGAGCTTTTTTGATTGCGGTTTGGTGAGCGATGAAAAATCGCGCACGGCTTGGCCATCCGACCCGATGAGGAATTTATGGAAATTCCATTTCGGCGCTTTGCCGGTTTCGGCCTTCAGCCATTTATAAAGCGGATGGGCGTTTTGGCCTTTGACCAAAATCTTATCGCTCATCGGAAAATCAATGGCGAAATTGACCGCGCAAAATTCCTTAATCTCGGCCTTGGCCCCCGGCTCTTGCGCGCCGAAATCATTGCTTGGCACGCCCAGCACAATCAGCCCCTTATCGCGATAGCCGTCCCACAGGGCTTGCAGCCCGTCATATTGTTTGGTGAAGCCGCAATAAGACGCCGTATTGACCAGCAGCACGGCCTTGCCGCGAAAATCGGCCAGCGCCAATGTGCCGCCATTAATATCGGGCAGAGAAAAATCATAGGCCGTTTCTGCTCTGGCCTGCGGGGCCAGCAAAAAGGGGGCGAGAAGCGTCAGAAGAAACAAAAAATACCGCATGAGCAAGACATAGCGCCCGGACGCCCACAGTCAAAAATAAATTACAGCCAGCGGCGCACGCGCATTTTATAATTGCGATAAATTTGCCCGAATGTGGCTTCCAGACTTTCTTCTTCTTTGACAATCCAGATTTGCTGCACCAACAGGACAAAAACCGGCACGACGGCCAGCGCGCCAATATGGCCAATCGCCAAAGCCGAACCGAGCAGAAAAATCGCCATGCCCAAATAAATCGGATTGCGCGAATAGGCAAACAGGCCGCCTTCCATCAAAGCCGAGGGGTCGCCATCGGGAATAATCGTGGTTTCATGCTTTCGAAAGCTGCGCGCCACCCATAAAATCAGGGCGAAGCCGAACAGCATTAAGCCGACGCCAATATATTGCCAAATCTCGTTTAAAATCGGCTGCACCGGTGCGACATAGCCAATCAGTAATTGCGCCAAAATACCGGCCAAAACCATAAGCGGTGGATAAATTTTCATCTGCCCTCTCCTTTAGGCTGAGACGGGTAAGGGTTGCCAAATATCGCAAATCCGACGCCCGTCAAAAACGGCAATTTTTGGAAATTGCAAAAAAATTGTCTCGCTTTGTGTGGGACGCAAAAACACAAACGCATCGGTTTTCAGGGGCAGGTTTTTCGGCCCCAATAAAAACTCCTGATTGGACGAGCGGCCAAATAACCCGCTGGTCTTTAATCCTTTCGGCCAAACCGCATCGGCCATCCAATAACCGCCATGAATAAAAATGCCGGTGCCGCTTTTCGGCTTACCGAGCATTTTACTGGCATATTCAAGCGCCGGAAAGCGCACATTTTGTGACACTTTTAACGCCGGTGTCGCGATGAAGGCGGCGGCCTCAAAATCCTTTAAAATCGGCAGGTCAAAATCACTGGGCTTGACCAGCGCCGAACCGGCCGCCAATTCATTGGCCAATGCGGTGTCTTGATAGAGACCGAAAGTCGGGCTGCCCGCCATATTGCGCACCATATCGGCAATCTGCGCGGCGCTGAAATGCGCCCGGCCTTGCGCCAGCGCGGCGGCATAGGCTTGTTCTGCGCCCTTTTTGGCGCGCCGCCGCCAGCCGCCAAGTGTCGGAATTTTACTGAGATGCGGCTCATAGCCCAAATAGCCCGCGAGACTTAACTGCTTGGCCGCCGCAAGACGCGCCAGCGCAGCCTCCAAATCCGGCCCGGGCATCATGCCGCCACGATGCAGCCCCACATCAATTTCAAGATTGACCCGCAGCGTCAGCTTCAGCTTGGCGGCGAGCGCCTCATATTCTTTCAGCCGCGTCGGTGTATCCACCAGCCATTGCACCTGACGCGCCGCCTGTTTGCCCTTATGGGCGGGCAGCGCAGCAAACATGGCAGCCACCGCGCCGACAGGCAAAGGCTTGCCCAAAAGCTGGTCGGCCTTGGGCAAAGCGCCCAAAAGCTGTTCGGTCATGACGCGATTGAAACTCATCAACCGATCCGTGCCCGCCTTATCGGCAATATGGCTCAGCAGCGGCGCAGATGGCAGCGATTTGGCGACAATGCGATAGGCCATATTTTTCGGCAGCATGCGCTTCAGCTGTTTGATGTTTTTATCCAGCCTTTGGCGGTCAAGCAGCAATACCGGCTCGGCCAAACCCGCAGCCGCCAGTGCTTTTTGCAATTTGGCAAAATAAGCCGCGCTCATCACGCCGCCCCGAATAAATCGCGCAAATAAGGATTGAGTAAACGCCCCTGCGGGTCGAGTGTGGCGCGCAATTTGGCAAAAGCCTCAAATTGCGGATAGACATTGCGCATATCCGCGCCGCTGAAGCGATTGAGTTTGCCCCAATGCGGACGCCCGCCATAGCGGCGGAATATCGGCTCAATTTCAGTGAACAGAAATTCATATTGGTCGGGCGCATGAGTATGCACGGCAACCGACATGCGCGGCCCGTCATTAAACGGCGACAGCCAAGCCTTATCCGGTGCGACCATGCGGCACTCAAAAGGAAAAAATACCGCGCTGCGATGTTTTTCAATATGGGCGCGCACTTCTTCCAGCGCATCAAGGCCTTTATCGACCGGCAGATGAAATTCCATCTCATTGAAATGCACATTGCGCGCGCTGGACAAAAGCTGCCAGCTTTCCCCGATAATATCCTCTTCGGGCGCGGCGGCTATGGCGGCGGACAGCAATTTTTTGCGCAAATAAGGAAACCAGCCCAGCCAGTCGCGCAAGGCTTTTAACTGCATCACCCCATCATCGCTTTCATCATGCGCACGCGGCGTATCGGCGGCAGTGGTGATGTTATGGGTGATGCACATGGCCATATTGGAGAAGGGCAAATAGAAAAACTCAAAATTGCGATTATCGGCAAAAAGCTGCTGCGCATCCGCCAGCACTTGCGCATAAGGCGCAAACCAGACGCGGCGATGCAGCTTATGACGCGCCACCAATTGCATTTGAATTTCGGTCAATATGCCCAGCGCGCCCAAAGACACTTGCGCGGCCGGCAACAAATCCGGGTTTTCCTGCGCGCTGATTTCCATCGCCTCACCGGCACCGGTTATCATACGCACGCCGAGAATTTCAGCCGCCAGACAGGGCAAGTCGCGCCCCGTGCCATGGGTTGCCGTGCTGGTGGCCCCGGCCAGACTTTGCACATCAATATCGCCCAAATTGCGAAAGGCGAGGCCCTTTTCAGCCAATTGCGGCGATAAATCCTTCAGCCTCGCGCCCGCCCCCATCCATGCGGTTTGGGCTTTTTCATCGATCGCGCCAATGGCGTTAAACTTATCGAGCCTGACAATCGCGCCATCGCAGGGCACAAGGCCGGTCCAGCTATGCCCCGACCCGACAGGCCGCACACCGCCATCGGTTTGGCGAATAATATCGGCCAAAGCGGCGACATTATCAGGCATGACAATTTGCGCTTTTTGCGGTGGCAATGATTTCGACCAATTCTGCCATCCGGCAGATTGGGGCGACGTGTCCGTTTGTTTGGCTTCTGCCGGCATTAGCGCCATGGCTCCTATTGCGGCCAGAAGTGACCTTCTATCCATCATGGCCTCGTGGCCTCTCCTGTTTCCAAAAGGCTATAAGCGCCTGCGCCGCTTGGCAAGAGAACAATAGCCCCACGCATGGCGTCACAAACCCGCATCCGCTCAAACCGCTTTAATCCGCGTGACGCGGCGCGAGGCGCGCCGTGATAAAGGCCGATAGGGCAGGCAGGACAAAAATCACCCCAAGACCAAAGACCAGCCCGAAACCATATTGCAGCACCCCATGCTCAATCTCCAAAGCGCGCGGCAGACGGGTCAGCACAATCATCGCCATGAAAGCCATGCCGGTCATCACACAGGCCAGCATCAGCTGAACGGGTAATGGCCCGGGCAATGTCACGGCGTTTTGGCCCCGCGCATAATGCGCCACCAGCCAGCCGGTCATTGCACCCATAAACCAATAGGGCGCTTCATGGCCGATATGCGTCGGATAAAGGGCGACATAAATCACATGCACCAACACCATGCCGCCAACGGCCTGGCGCAATGACAGAGATGCGAAAAAATTTCGGCTGGGTTGATTTTCCAGCGCCGCAATATAGGCCGCCAGACACAGCGCGCCGAAAATAAAGCCTGCCGTGACATCGCCCAGATCATGCACGCCCAAATAAAGCCGCGAGAAACCGATCAACGCCATGATGATGCCCGCCACCCAATAGGCCCATAGCGCGCGTATTGAATAGGCCAGATAGCCCCATAGCACGACGGCGATTTGCATATGCCCGCTGGGCCAGCCATAGCTGTCACCAACCCGACCATCCAGCGCATAGGCCGCATCGGGCCGCGCATCTTGGCCGATATCCTTCAGCCAGCTGTTCAGCAATCCGGTCGCCATCAACAATATTGCCGTATGGAAAAACCGCTTCGCGCCAAGCGCGAAATACCCGAAGCTCAAAAATAAGATAAGAAAAACCGGATAGCCGGCCAGCGTCACCAGTTCAAAAAAACCGTTTAAGAAAGGCGTGCGCAGCGGCAGCACCCAATCCATCATATTCCAAATCGACATTTGAAAATCCCCCCAATAGGGGCCGAATCTAGCACTGCCCGAATAAGGGCAGCAAGTCTAAAGCTGTAAGAGGAAAATGGCGCACCGGGGAAGATTCGAACTCCCGACCCCTTGATTCGTAGTCAAGTACTCTATCCAGCTGAGCTACCGGTGCGTCGGCTTGCGTTTTACTGGCTGGCCTTGCCGATTGCAAGCAGTGATTGTGCCGACACTCGGATTAGCGGCAGTGGCTAGCTGTCAAACCGTGCGCGATAGCTTTGCATATCGCCCAAACACGCCGCCTCAAACACGCCGCGCGCCACGGCCCGCGCCACGCAATCAGCCGCCATCGCACCCAATTCGGCCAGTGCGAGGGGGCGCATTTCATCAAGCTCGGCCAGTTTCTCTGTCGCCATTGCCAGCACAAAAATACTGTCACCATCAAATGGCGTGTGCACCGGACGAATGGCCCGGGCCAAACCGTCTTGCGCCATTATGGCGACGCGGCTGGCCTCGGCGACGGTTAAATCAGCCGCTACGGCGACCACCCCAATACTGGTATTGCCCAGAGCATTGGCCAGCTTACTATCGGCCAAAGGATGCGCCGTGCCATCGGGCATCTCGCCATTTCGTGCAGACAGGCCAAACTCCGCCGCATCGGCATATGGCAAGGCATAAGGCTGCGCCCAAAAACGGCCTTGCGCGTCGACCACCGCGCCCAGCGGATTGACCGCCACAAGCGCGCCGACTTTCACACTGTCATTATGCACACTGTCATTATGAAAAACCGACGCACTGCCCAAACCGCCTTTCAGCTGACCGGCTTGCGCGCCATATCCGGCCCCCTGATTTCCTAGCGTGAACTGCTTCGCGCGCACCTTATAAGCGGCGCGTCCCAGCGCCTGATAAGGCGGCATGTCGCCCCATTCCTTATCGCCGCCATTGGCCACATCAAATAAAATTGCCGCCGGAATAATCGGCGATGGCTTGGGCGCACCGGTTGGAAAACCGCGCCCCTCAGCCCCCATGGCAGCGGTGACACCGGACGCCGCATCAAGCCCATAAACCGAGCCGCCCGACAGCACCACCGCATCGGCATGGGCAACCAATGTTTCGGGTTTCAGCGCATCGGTTTCGCGTGTGCCCGGCCCGCCACCGGCAATATTGGCGGCAATCACGGCGGGCGCATCGGGCACAATCACGCTGACGCCCGTGCGCGCGGCTTCATCGACACTATGGCCGACTTTAATGCCGTCAATATCGGTGATTAAATTTAAAGGCCCCGGTTTCATCATGCGCTCCATCTGAGGCGACGCTAGCCGCGCCACCGACACGGGTCAAGCATCGGCTTCATATCGGCGTCACAATGGCAGTGTCACAAACGGTTTTATTCCTGCGCCTCATGAACCGGCGCGCCCGGGGCTTCATGCGGCAGGGTGATTTGAAATTGCGTGCCATGACCATCGCTATGCAAAATATCGAGCCGCCCGCCATGCCAGCTGACCAAATCGGTGACGATTTTAAGGCCGAGGCCGGTGCTGTCGGGTTTGCGCGCGCCGCTCATATGCGGCATCAGCAGTGTGCCGCGATTTTCATTGGGCAGAC
>JAQWZC010000101.1 GCA_029253645.1 Alphaproteobacteria bacterium
TTATTTTTGGGATAAGCCTCTATCAACGGCAACAATCAAAATGATTGATTGGAACAATTTTTTGCCAAAATTGTCGGCTTTAGCAATTCTAATTTTTTTCGAATATACAATCATCAGCACCTACAGGTCTGAGCGACATAACCAGCTTACCAATTTGCAAAGAGCAAATGCGCTCAAAACATTTGGAGCGATGACCTCTGCCACCAACACAGAACACATTATCGACGCAATAACCCTTACCGCCGCCAGCGCAATATATGCGCCTCAAGACACCGGATTCAGCCGTCGGACAACATCGCAGCAAATGAACGCTGCCGATATATTTTCAAACTTGGTGAACAGAAATTCGGACTAGGCCGTAACGCCAACCGCCTCGCCGCATTGGCGGCAAAAGAATTGTGCCGTGTCGTCGAGCGGATAGCATGCGCCGTTAATTTCTTCGCTTCGTGGCTCGGGGATAACCCAAATATTGAGCGAAGCGTCCCACACGCCCTGCCCCTCGAGAACAATGTCGGTGCTACCGCAATCGGCGCAGCGTGGTCTGGTCACTTTATTAAGCATCACCCCCGACCGAATTTAACCCCCACCGCGTCTTCGCAGTCTTGGCAGATGAAGCGGCCGTCATTGTCTTTCGGGCGAAAGGCGCCATCGCTGCCTTGTTCCAGCGTCGGTTGCACGGCACGCCAGCTTTGGCTGGGCAAATGCCACACACACGCGCCCCGCAAGGTAACGGCGGATGACCCACACACGGCGCAACGCGGGCGCTGGCGGCTTTTAACAACTTCCATAGGAAAACTCCGTCGGCTTCTTATTGTTTTGACCATGTTGTAATGGACACCGCCGCCGCCTAAAAGAGCGTTAATTTCGAATATTTTCTTCGATTTAACTTATTGCCTATTTATCCTCATAAGGGTTTTTTCCCTTACGGATAAAAATGCGCAGCGGAATGCCATCCAGCGCGAAAGTCTCGCGCAAATTATTGGCGAGATAACGTTGATAGCTTTCCGGCACGGCATGGCCACGACTGGAAAAACTGACAAAGGTCGGCGGGCGCGATTTGGCCTGAGTGATATAGCGCAAGCGCACCGGACGCCCCTTATCAGCAGGCGGCGGATGGCGGTCAATCACCTCGCCCAGCCAGCGATTGAGCTTTGATGTACCAATGCGCGCATTCCATAATTCATATTGTTGCTGCACGGCGGGCATGAGTTTTTCGACGCCCTTGCCGGTTTGCGCCGACAGCATCACCACCGGCACACCGCGCAGGCGCGGCAGCGCGCGCAGCAGCGCATCATTCACGGTTTGGCGCACTTCCTTGCGGTCGAGTTTCAAATCCCATTTATTAATGGCAATCACCAAAGCGCGGCCCTCGCGCTCCACCAAATCGGCAAGCTGAATATCCTGCTTGTCAAACGGGCTGGTCGCATCAATCAGCAGCACCACCACCTCGGCAAATTTTACGGCGCGCAGGCCATCGGCGACCGACAGCTTTTCCAGCTTCTCAGTGACCCGAGATTTGCGCCGCACCCCGGCCGTGTCCCATAGCGTAATCGGACGCGCGCCATTGGGCGCAGCCGCGTCGGTCCATGTCCAATTCACCGAAATACTGTCACGTGTAATGCCCGCCTCAGGGCCGGTCAGCAGCCGGTCATCATCCAGCAGATAATTAATAAGGGTCGATTTGCCTGCATTGGGCCGCCCCAAAATCGCCACGCGCAGCGGCTTATCCGGATCATCTTCAAAGGGCTGGTCGGGGTCGAAATCGGCATCCGCCTCGTCTTCATCGGGCAGGCCGCCCAGCAGATTTTCAAACTGCGCTTCATGCAGCGCCATCGCCTCGCGCAATTGCTGATATAATTCATCCGTGCCATTGCCGTGCTCGGCAGATAGCGCAAACGGCGTGCCCAGCCCCAGCTTGTAAGCCTCATTCAGCCCGGCCTCACCAGCATTGCCCTCGGCCTTATTGGCCGCCAGCATCACCGGCACATCGGCTTTACGCAGCAGGCGGGCAAACAGCTCATCCTCGGGCAAAATGCCGACACGCGCATCGGTCAGCATCAGCACCATATCGGCCTCGGCAATCGCCGCCTCGGTTTGGGCGCGCATACGCGCCTCCAATGAGCCGGATTTACCCTCTTCAAAACCCGCCGTATCAACAATTTGAAACCGCAAATCACCCAGCTTGGCATCGCCAAAGCGGCGGTCGCGCGTAACGCCCGGCTGGTCATCAACCAGCGCGAGCTTGCGCCCGACCAGCCGATTAAACAGCGTCGATTTACCGACATTGGGTCGGCCGACAATCGCTAAAATAAAGGGGTGAGACGCAAGATGAACCATATGCTGTCCCTAACGCCGCGCGATGAGTGAACCCTCATCGGTCAGCACATAAAGCGTGCCTTCAGCGACAATCGGCGTGACATTGACCGGCTCTTCAATATTTTGAAACCCGATAATCTCGCCGGTCACCGGATTGGCCGTCACCAAACGCCCGTCAGATGACGCCAGAATAATCTGCCCACCGGCCAGCAAAGGCCCGGCCCAGCGAATACGACCTTCGCGGTCTTCCTCATCGGTGAATGATGGCAATTGCGTCAGCCAGCGCACCCGCCCCTGCTCGCGTGAAAGCGACACCAAGGCACCCTCCAACGACATGATGAGAATATAATCGCCCATCACCCAAGGCGTCTCAATGGAGCCGACATCCTTGGTCCAAATGCGTTCGCCCGAGCGAATATCAATCGCCGCCGTGCGCCCGCCATGGCTGGTGACAATCACGCGGTCGCGGTCAATCACCGGACGCCCGACAATGGCATTGAGTTTAGACAGCGGCGTCACCTGCGTGCCGCGACTGGTCAGACTATCGGTCCACAGCACATTGCCGTTTACCGGACTGAGCGCCACCACCTCACCGGAATTAAATCCGGCGACAACAATCTGCTCATTCACCGCAACACTGGTCGCGCCGATAATGGTGGCCTGTTCGGTAATCGCCAAATGCTCCCAAATCCGCTCGCCCGTCTCAATGTTAAAGGCTTGCAGGCGGCTGTCTTGCGACGCGACAAAAATCTGATTGCCGCGCACGGTCGGCGCGTTGGAAAACGGCACGGTATTTTGCACCCGCCAGAGTATCTCGCCGGTATCGCCATTCAGCGCCATAATCTCGCCAAAGCCCGTCGTCGCAATCACGCGGCCACGGCCATAGGCCACACCGCCACCAAAGCCATCGCGCAAATCGGCACTGACTTCATCATCGGCCCAAAAGCGCGACAGACCAAAATTTACATATGTTTTTAAGGTCGCCACGGATTGACGCCACTTCACCTCGCCGGTTTTCATATCCGCCGCGGCGACAACCAAATCCGCGCCCAGTGCAAACACTTTTCCATCGGCCACAATGGGCGGGGCTTTCAGCACCTTATTGCCACCATTGCCGGTGACAAATTCGACCTCATAGCCATCGGCCAAGCCATCAAGCTCGAGATGATAATAGGCATGGGTCGGAAAACCGCCCGGATTATTCCATGTCGAATTGCGAAAAGCCGGCAGAATCGGAACCGCCGCATCGGCCAGACGCGGGTCGGCGCGCAATTGCGCCTCAAAACTTAAAACCGAAATTCGGTCGCCATCAAATTTCTCTTTATCGCCGCCGCCGCCGCAAGCCGACAAAAAACCGGCCAGAAAAATAACCTGCGCGAGCGCAGCCATCGGGCGAGACGAAACGATTGAAAAAGGCGCGCGCGCAAAATTCATTATTCCGCGCCCTCATCTTCTTTGACTTCCGGCAAGGCCAGCAATCCGCCCTTGACGTTTTGCAGCATAATCTGGGCGCGGTCGCGGGCCAAAGAATTAACCGAGTTATCGGTCATTTGTTGCATCAGCAAGTCGCGTGCTTCCAGCGGCTTGTCATGGGCTGAATAAGCCAGCGCCATGACTTCGCGCGCCATCGGTTGCAGCCCGTTTTCATCCTCAACCAAATCCCCAATGCGCGCTTCAATCTCAGAGAGACTGCCGCCGCTATCAAGCAGAATAATCGCCGCTTGCAGACTGGCGAAATCACGCAGACTGTCAGGCAAGGCGCGACGGGCTGCCAAAGCATCAAAACCGTCCAGCGCATTGTCAAATTGGCCTTCTTCAGCTTGTGTCAAGGCCGCGCTAAATTGTGCCAGCGCGCCATAGCCGTTATTTTCAGCCGCGCCAAAAGCCAGCAAGCGGGTGATTTTCTCATCCGCCTCAGCCTCGGCAATTTCGCTCAGCAGCGCGTCATAACGCGCCGATGCCGCTTCGCGCTGGCCGGTGCGCAAGGCGTCATAACCAATGACGGAAGCGACCAGCAGCACAATGACAACCGCCAGCCCGATAATATATCGGCCATATTTAGACCATGCATTGGCCATTCGGTCACGGCGCAGGTCAGCGGTAATCTCGTTAAAAATATTATCTTCCACGGCGTTTCTCCAACTACTCTTTGTCTTCTTTTAGAGCATAAGTGTGCTTTTGTTCAGGAAATTTACGCGCCCGCACATCATTAGCATAAGCCTCGGCCGCTTTGGCGATTTGCGCGCCCAAAGTGGCGAATTCCTTGACGAATTTAGGCACTTGCGGCGACAGGCCGAGCATATCCTCGGTCACCAAAATTTGTCCGTCGCAGCCCGCCGATGCACCAATGCCGATGGTCGGCACATTAATCGCGCTTGAAATTTTATCGGCCAGAGGCGCGGCAATGCCCTCCAGCACAATGGCAAATGCGCCCGCTTCGGCCAGCGCCTGCGCGTCGCGCTCAATTTGCGGCCATTCATCCTTGTTGCGGCCTTGCGTTTTAAAGCCACCCATCACATTCACATTTTGCGGCGTCAGCCCAATATGCCCCATCACCGGAATACCGCGTTGGGTCAGATGATGCACCGTATCCGCCATGCGCTCGCCACCTTCCAGCTTAATCGCTTGGCAGCCGGTTTCTTTCATCGTGCGCGCCGCATTGTGAAACGCATGGGCGCGGCTTTCTTCATAAGTGCCGAAAGGCATATCGACCACCACCAGCGCACTGTCAGAGCCGCGCACAACCGCAGCCCCATGCGCAATCATCATATCCAGCGACACGCCCAGCGTGTTCTCCATGCCATACATCACCATGCCAAGGCTGTCGCCGACCAGCAGCAAATCCACATGCGGGTCGATGAGCGCCGCCGTGTGCGCGTGATAAGATGTCAGACAGACAATCGGCTCTTGGCCTTTGCGCGCCCTGATTTCCGGCACGGTTAAACGCGCACTTCGTCGTTGAACGGACATAACCCGTCTCCAATCGGTTAACTGGCGCGGAAACTAGCTGAAATCAGCAGGAATGGCAATCAATAGCGGGGGTTAAGATGCCAGCCGAATGGCCACCGGACGTCCCATATTGGCGGTGATTTCCATACAGCGCGCCCATAGCCGCGCCGCCGCCTCATCATTGGTCGCCGGGTCGGCATTATCCAACTCACATTCGCCATGCACATTATGATAATAGCTGCCATGCGAGAGGTCTTCTTGGCTGGCGCACATCAGGCTGGTTTGCGCCCCTTGCTGCGGGCTGATGAATAAGACTTGCTTCACCCAAGCGGAAAATTTTCCGCCGCCGCCCAAGCCACTGGCCACAATGCCCGGATGCACGACAAACACGTTTAACTCACGATGACGCCGCTGCAATTCGCGGGCAATCCAAAAATTGCCGAGCTTGGAGCGGTTATAAGCCCGCATGGCCCCCACGCGCGAGCGCCATTGATAACCGGGCGAACAGCCTTCAGCCATAATGTAAATATCGCCGGTGACGATAATAATGCGCGCCTTTTGGGCGACGCTCTCGACCATTAATTCGCGCCGCAGCGCAAAATGGCCCAGCACATTCGTGCCGAAATTAATCTCATGGCCCTGCTCGGTCTCATCATATTCACGCGCCAACACACCGGCATTTTCAACCAGAATGTCGATTTTGCGCCCGTGCAAATGATATTTCACGGCCTGAGCCGCCGCCTTCACGCTGTCGAGATCGGCAAGGTCACATTCAATCAAGCAAATGGCGCGCGCCGCGAGGCCATCGGCGAGAAAATCGCGCCGCGCCTGTTCAGCCTTGTCGATATTGCGGCACAGCATGATAACCTCAGCGCCGCGCTCCAACAGCCCACGCGCCGTTTCTTTGCCAATACCGTCATTGGCACCGGTCACCACGGCTATCTTGCCGTGCAATTGCGGCAAGTTAGGACAGGGTGAGGCTTGTTTCCGCTGACCGATAATGCAACTTCGCAAGCGCTTCAGCGGATAAGGCGATAGGCGCGCAATCATGCATACTCCTTTGAATGCACTATATACGCGCCAGATAGGCCTTTGGATTAGTGAAAGCCGCCGCAATCAGCATCAGGCGCTGACATAAATCAGTCGAGATAGCTGCAACAATAATTGGTAATCTCATGCACTTTTAATTTGAAGGACGCATTGGCCGGAACATTGAATATTTGCGGGCCGGTAATGCGTTGCCAATCATCGCTATCGGGCAACAGCACATCCAATGCGCCGGAGGAAATATCCATTTCCTCTGCCGCTTCAGTGCCGAATTCATAATCGCCGGGCAGCATAACGCCCAGAGTTTTGCGGCTGCCATCGGCCAGAATAATTGTCCGGCTGGTCACTTTGCCGTCAAAATACACATTGGCGTCTCGCGCCACTTTGACATTCTCAAAATCCAACATGATTATTTCTGCTTCACGACATAGGCCAGCATCTCAACCACTTGCTCGGGCGTTGTGGCCCAGGCCATAGCGGCGGCATCGACTTCTTTCAGCGGGTGAATAATATCCGGCTCATGCAGCGTGATGTAAGGCGTGCCCAGCGCGGCGCAATAACCGGCATCAAAAGCGGCGTTCCATTGCTTGTATTTCTCGCCAAACCGCACCACGGCGACATCGCATTGCTCAATCAGGGTTTTGATGCGAATGGCATTCACCTTGGCCGATTTATGGTCGCGCCAAAACGGATTGTCTTCCGCGCCCAACATATCACCCGCCGCGTCGCTGGCCTCATGCACGGTGACGGCAGAGGTGAAATCAATCTCCAGCCCGTGCTTTTCGCATCCGTCTTTAATTTGGTCGCGCCAATCCGTATGAATTTCGCCCGAAAGATAAACCGTCAATTGCATGATGTGCCTCCTCTTGCGGAGGCTATAAAATCGTTACGCCATACCGCTCGTAAACCAGATTGAACAGATAGACGAGAATGGCGGTCAATACAATGCTGGCCGCAAAGGCAGGCCAAAAACCGAATTTATTGATGATAAAGGGCAGCGCGAAAAACAGCGGCAAGGTCGGCAGCACAAAATACATGGTAAAGCCGATATGGCGGGCAATTTTGGCATCGCTCGCGCCCTCAAAATACATCCAAAGAAGAATAAGCAATGTGGTGGTCGGCAAGGCGGCTATCAACCCGCCCCATTTATCCGACAGTTTTGCGACTTCCGTCACCAGCGCAATCACCAATGCGCTAACCAAGATTTTGGTAATAAAAAAGGCCATTTTATTCCCACTCAATCGTGCCCGGTGGTTTTGAGGTGATGTCATAAACCACGCGGTTAATGCCGCGCACTTCATTAATGATGCGGGTTGAGACACGGCTCAGAAACTCATGGCTGAACGGATAATAATCCGCCGTCATGCCATCGGTCGATGTGACGGCGCGCAGCGCGCAGACATAATCATAAGTGCGGCTGTCGCCCATCACGCCGACCGTGCGCACCGGCAGCAGCACGGCAAAAGCCTGCCAAATCTCGTCATAAAGACCCTGTGTGCGAATTTCATCAAGGTAAACCGTGTCGGCTTTACGCAAGATTTCCAGCTTCTCTTGGGTAATCTCGCCCGGAATACGAATGGCCAGCCCCGGCCCCGGAAACGGGTGGCGACCGACAAATGTTTCGGGCAGCCCAAGCTCTTGGCCCAGCGCGCGCACTTCATCTTTGAACAGCTCGCGCACCGGCTCAACCAATTGCATATTCATGCGCTCGGGCAGACCGCCGACATTATGGTGGCTTTTAATCGTCACGCTTGGCCCACCGGTGAAGGAAACGCTTTCAATCACATCGGGGTAAAGCGTGCCTTGCGCGAGGAAGTCTGCGCCGCCCACGGCTTTCGCCTCTTCCTCAAACACATCGATAAATGTGCCGCCGATAATTTTGCGCTTTTGCTCAGGGTCGCTAACGCCGTCCAGCTTGCCGAGAAACAAATCCGAGGCATCTTTATGCACCAGCTTAATGTTGAAATGGTCACGAAACAGGCCGACCACTTGTTCACTTTCGCCCGCCCGCATCATGCCGGTATCGACATAAACGCATGTCAGTTGTTCGCCAATCGCCTCATGCAGCAGCACGGCGACGACGGAGCTATCGACGCCGCCCGACAGACCGCAAATCACCCTGCCTTCGCCCACTTGTGCGCGAATATCGGCAATGGCTTTGTCGCGAAACGCCGCCATAGACCAATCGCCTTTGCAGCCCGCCACTTTATGCGTGAAGTTTTCCAGCATTTTCGCGCCATTGGGCGTGTGCACCACTTCGGGATGAAACTGCACGCCATAGATTTTGCGCGCCTCATCGGCAATCGCCGCATAAGGCGCATTTTCAGATGTGCCAATGACGCTAAACCCGTCCGGCAGATTATTCACGCGGTCACCATGGCTCATCCAAACCTGAATTTCGTCGCCGTCAATGCCGTCAAATAAAGGTGAGGCGGCTTTCATCTCAAGCATGGCGCGGCCAAATTCGCGCTCATCAGATTGTTCCACCGAACCGCCAAGCTGGGCGCATAGGGTTTGTTGGCCATAGCAAATGCCCAATATCGGCAGGCCCGAGGCGAGAATATTTTCCGGTGCGCGGGGCGTATCCATATCAGCCACCGAGTTTGGCCCGCCGGATAAGATCACCGCTTTCGGGTTCATCTCGCCAAAGGCTTTTTCCGCGCTGTTAAACGGCACAATTTCACAATAAACGCCGCTCTCACGAACGCGCCGCGCAATCAGCTGCGTCACTTGCGAGCCGAAATCGACGATCAAAATGCGATCCATCATCAGTCCTTTTTGGGTTCGCGGGCTGTTTCAATCAGCTGCGCCAATTCATCCGCCACGATGCAGGGCGCATCGCATACCGTGCGCAAACGGCTGAGTGCCGTTTCCGCTTCTTCAATTTGGCCGAGACCGGCCGCATATTCGCCTTTCAGCCGCAAGCCTTCTTTATCGCCCGGCTCAATTTCCAGCCCGACCGAAACCAGCCGCAAGCCCTCATCCTTATTGCCCAGAGCGGTTTGCGCTTTGCCCTTCAGCAAAAAGGCCCGCGCATTGCCCGGGTCCGCCGTTAAAGCGAGATTGAGCAGACCATCAGCCGCCTCGGCTTTTTGTTGCGAAAGCTGTTGCTCGGCATCGCTCACCAGCCGCGCCGACAAGTCCCGATATTTATCGGAAATGGCCAGAGCCGGACGCGCCGAAAAGGCTGTCAGAGCAGCCATCAGCATGGTCAGTGTCAGGCCGAAACGAATAGAATTAATCATGCATCTGTCTCGCAACTTTAGGCGGCAAAATCAAGCCCCGTCGCCGCCATCCACGCGCCGCATCAGGGCAATAAACAGCCCATCGGTCTCAGCATTCAGCGGATGCAGCATATGGCGCGCTTGCGCGCCCATTGGCCCGTCGCTTTCCATCGGTTCAAAACCTTGATTTTGCTCGAGAAATTTATCTATTTGCCGGTCGTTTTCCGACCCCAAAAGCGAACAGGTAATATAGGCCAGCCGCCCCTCAGGGCGCACCAGCGCGGCGGCTTTTTGTAATATCGCGGCCTGCAATTTGTGCAAATCAGCCAGCGCTTCGGCAGTGAGTCGCCATTTGGTCTCCGGTGCGCGCCGCCATCGCCCCGCCCCGCTGCACGGCACATCGACCACCACCAAATCGCATTGCGCGTCAAAATCACGCAAATGTTCTGGCGATACGGTTTCAATAATCTCCGCGCCCGCCCGCGTCACGCGCTCGGGCAAATGGCGCATGCGGGTTTTAATGGCGTCATGCACCAGCAAGCGGCCCTTATTATTCATCTGCGCCGCCAGAGCCAAAGCCTTGCCGCCCGCACCGGCGCAAAAATCCATCACCGTTTCAAAGGGCCGGGCATCACAAATTTGCGCCACGGCTTGCGCGCCTGCATCTTGCACCTCAACCATGCCCGCGCGATAGGCCGCGCTCATGGTGATTTGCGCCGTGCCGTGAACCCGCAAGGCGGTGTCAATTTTGGCCAGCGGCGTGGTTTCAATATCATCATCTTGCAGCGCGTCTTGCGCGGCTTGGCGGTCAGCTTGTAGCGTGTTCACCCGCACATCCAGCGGCGCGCGGGTCAACATGGCCTGCATCACCGCATCGGTTTCATCGCCTAGTTGCGCGGCAATATCCGCCATCAACCAAACCGGAATGGACAGGCCATTAGCGCGGTCGGCGGGCGGCGAAGCGGCGGCATGGGTCAGGGTTTTTTCATCTGCCGCAGAAATCGGCGGCGGGCCATATTGACTGCCATCAGCCATCGCGACAATCTCGTCCAGCATCACATCGCCCAGCAAATGCGTCGCCAGCATGGTGACCAAGAGCGGGTCGTCGCTGCCCAACCGCGCTGTCAGCCCGCCATAGTGCCGCAAAATGGCGAACAGCCTGTCGGAAATATCGCGCCGATCTTTGGATCCGGCATAGCGGTTTTGCCGCCCCCACTGCTGCATGATGCGGTCCGCCGGTTGGCGGTCCGACAGCGCTTGCGGCAGCAATTCGGCAATGGTTCGAAGGCGAGCGGCGGGACGCACTAGTTTTTACCGGACCCCGGATAATTGGGCGCCTCGCGGGTAATCGTCACATCATGCACATGGCTTTCAACCAGCGAAGCCGAGGTCATACGCACAAATTGCGCCCGCTTATGCAGCTCATCAATTGTTGCTGAACCGGTATAACCCATCGCGGCGCGCAGGCCGCCAACGAGCTGATGCACCACTTGCTCAACCGGGCCTTTAAACGGAATTTGGCCTTCAATGCCCTCCGGCACCAGCTTATGTGTCTCGGAAATATCTTGCTGGAAATACCGGTCAGCCGAGCCGCGCGCCATCGCGCCAACCGAGCCCATGCCGCGATAAGCCTTATAAGACCGCCCTTGATATAAAAAAGTCTCGCCCGGGCTTTCCGTCGTTCCGGCCAATAAGGAGCCGACCATGACGCAGCTTGCGCCAGCCGCCATGGCTTTGGCGAGGTCGCCCGAATATTTAATGCCGCCATCGGCAATCACCGGCACACCGGCTTTATTGCCCGCTTCCACCGAGTCCATAATGGCGGTTAATTGTGGCACACCAACGCCCGCAACAACGCGGGTGGTGCAAATGGAGCCGGGGCCAATGCCGACTTTAATGGCGTCTGCACCGGCATCAATCAGCGATTGCGCGCCATCTTTGGTGGCGACATTTCCGGCCATGACCTGAATGGAATTGGACAGGGCTTTAATCCGCGATACGGCTTCCCCGACCCGCGCCGAATGGCCATGCGCCGTATCGACGACGACCAAATCAACGCCTGCATCGACCAATGCCTCAGTGCGCGCAAAGCCGTCATCGCCGACGGTTGTGGCGGCGGCGACGCGCAAACGCCCCTGCTCATCTTTCGCAGCATTGGGGTGCAGTTGCGCTTTTTCCATATCCTTAACGGTAATCAGCCCGACGCAATGATAGGCGTCATCTACCACCAGCAATTTTTCAATACGGTGTTGGTGCAAAAGCCGTTTGGCTTCCTCATGCGCCACCGCCTCTTTCACCGTGATGAGATTTTCATGCGTCATCAATTCCGACACTTTTTGCGACGGGTTGGAGGCAAAGCGCACATCGCGATTGGTCAGAATACCGACCAGCTTGCCGCTCTTTTCGGTCACCGGCACGCCAGAGATATTATTCTCGGTCATCAGGGTCAGCGCGTCTGATAATTTCGCATCGGGCGCAATGGTCAACGGATTGACCACCATGCCGCTTTCAAATTTCTTCACCTTGGTGACTTCAGCCGCCTGTTCTTCCGGCGTCAGATTGCGGTGCAGCACGCCAATGCCACCGGCCTGCGCCATGGCAATCGCCATTTCGCTTTCCGTCACCGTATCCATTGCCGCAGAGCAAAGCGGGATACCAAGTTGAATGGATTTTGTAATTTTCGTGGCTGTGTCGGCCTGGCTCGGCATAATGGTCGAGCTTGCCGGCTCTAGCAGCACATCGTCAAAAGTCAGGGCTTCGCGGAACATCTGTCAAATCCTCTCACTGGGAGCTGTGTTTGACGACTTCTAGTATCACCATTGTTGCCGTTTGGCCAAATAATATATGAGCTTTGCAGAAAACTGCCGTTTTTGTCGCAGGCATCAGCCCTTAAAATCGCGCGCAATGACATAAAGCTCGACTGATTCCTTACGGCTCGATTTCGGCTTCATGTGCAAGACCGAGCCAAAGCGGGCTTTTAAATCATTCAGCAATTCGCCCGAAGTGCCGCCCTGAAACACTTTGGCGCAAAATGCCCCGCCCGGCTTTAAAGCCTCAAAAGCAAACCATGCCGCCGCCTCAGCCAGTGCCATTGTACGTAAATGGTCGGTCTGGCGATGACCGGTCAAGGGCGCGGCCATATCTGACATGACAATATCGGCACGCCGCCCGGCCAGTTCTTGCACCAATGCGGGGGCTTTCTCGTCAAGAAAATCGAGCTTTAAAAACGACACGCCCGCAATCGGTTCCATATCCTGAATATCAATCGCCGCGACAAAGCCTTTATCGCGGGCCGTGCCGAGACGCTGCGCGGCAATTTGTGCCCAGCCACCCGGCGCGCTGCCGAGGTCAATGGCGCATCCGCCCGGTTTGAAAAATTTAAAGCGGTCATCCATTTCAATGATTTTATAAGCGGCACGCGAGCGATAGCCGTCTTTTTTGGCCGCCGCCACATAGGGGTCATTTAATTGTCGCTCCAGCCAGCGGGTTGAAGAGAGCTTGCGCCCGCGAGCGGTTTTTACGCGCTCCCGCATGCGGTCGCCGCGCCGCTGCCCATCGCCAAATCCGGGGTCGCCCTTAGAACCTTTGCCGCTCATGTTTCTTGTCCATTATGTCCGCCGGATGAGGTGCCGTGGCTCCGGTTTTTGCGATTACGATTGCGATTACGATTACGATTGCGGTTACGATTGGCACCCCGCCCGCCGCGTCGCCCGTCACTGCGAATCATACGCAGCAAAAGCCCCTCGCGCAGACCGCGATCGGCGACGGAAAATTCAGCTACCGGCCAGCGCCGATAAATTGCTTCCAAGACGGCGCAACCGGCCAAAACCAAATCAGCGCGCTGACTGCCAATGCACGGATTGGCGGCCAATTCATCGCGGCTCAACCCGCGTAAATCGCCAATGACGCGGGTGATGTCGCCCGCCGCAATGGTGCAGCCATCGACAACATTGCGGTCATATTTGGCCAGCCCCAATTGCACGGCGGCCAGCGTTGTCACGGTTCCCGATGTGCCGATAATCTGCAAGCGGCTCATATCGGTAATGTCGCTTTGGCGATCCATGAATTTTTGCAGCCGCGTTTCCGACTCGCTCAACATGCCTTCATAGCCATGCTCGTGCGGGCCGATACCGGCATGGCGTTCAGCCAAGCGCACCACGCCCAAAGGCAGCGAGTCGCTATCCACTAATTTGAAGAAGCTATTTTCCTGCCGGCTCATGCGGCTGACCTCGGTTGAGCCGCCGCCAATATCGAACAAAATAATATCGTCCACATCGGGGTTGAATAAAGAGCCGCACCCAATGGCCGCCAATTCGGCCTCGGCTTTGCCGTCGATAATTTCCAGCCGGAGGCCGGTGTCGCGTTTAACGCGCTTGATAAAATCTTCGCCATTTTCGGCACCACGACACGCCTCGGTCGCCACGCAGCGCATGCGACTGATTCCGGCGCGGCGAATTTTACCGGCGCAAATGCGTAAAGCCGCAATGGTGCGGGTCATGGCATCTTCGGATAATCGTCCGGTGCGCTCCAGCCCCTCGCCCAGCCGCACAATGCGCGAAAATCCGTCGCGCACGCGAAAGCCATTGCCGCCATCGCGCTCAACAATCAGCAGGCGGCAATTATTCGTGCCCAAATCCAGCGCCGCATAAAGACGTCTGCCCTGATGCGATTTTTGGCGCGATTTATGATTTTTGGATTGGTTTTTTGCGGGCGGCTGTTTTGAGTTCGCCTCACGCCCGGCCGCCATATCGTCGCGCTTGGGCGGCGAGTCATTTGGGGCATGAGGTTCGTTCGACATACTCTCTCTCCAGCCGATAAAATCGGAGCGGCCAAGGCCGTTATCAAGACCATAGCAATGAAGCGGCAAAGCGCAAGCCACGAAAAAATATATGATTTCTCGCGCCGGATTTGTTTTAATCACCGTCAGTTTAAACTTGGGTGTGCCGTCACCAGCAGGAGTGCGGGAATTTAGGCACTCGCATCACGCCCGCTTTAGGGTTATGACAGCGACGAACACCCGAGAACAGGCATGAGACCGGCATAGTGTCGGTGCAGAGGAGAGCTTAATGTCCGATATGAAAACAGAAACTTTATTGCTGCACGCCGGTTGGCGCGCTGATGAAACCACCGGCTCGGTTGCCGTGCCCATTCACCAGACGACCAGCTATCAGTTTAATGATACCGAGCACGCTGCCAGCCTTTTCGCGCTTTCCGAGCTTGGCAATATTTATACTCGCATTATGAACCCGACCAATGATGTGCTCGAACAGCGCATCACCGCCCTCGAAGGCGGTGCGGCCTCTTTGGCTGTCGCCTCGGGCCAAACCGCATCCACTATGGCCATTCAAAATATTGCCCGCGCCGGAGACAATATTGTTTCCTCGACCAATCTTTATGGCGGCACATGGAATTTATTTGCCAATACGATGAAGGATATGGGCATTGAAGTGCGCTTTGTTGACCCGTCCGACCCGCAAAATTTTGCCAAAGCCGTGGATGATAAAACCCGCGCCTTTTATGCCGAGACCCTGCCCAATCCGAAGCTGGAAGTCTTCCCGATTAAGGAAGTCGCTGATATTGGTCGCCCGCTGGGCATTCCGCTGATTATGGATAATACGGCGGCCCCGATTTTGTGCCGTCCGTTTGACCATGGCGCCGCCGTGATTGTTTATTCCGCGACAAAATATATTGGCGGCCACGGCACCTCTGTCGGCGGCCTGATTGTCGATAGCGGTAATTTTGATTGGGAAGCTGCGGGCATTGACCGCCAGCCCATGCTCAATTCGCCCGACCCGTCTTATCATGGTGCCGTATGGACCGAAGCGGTAAAGCCGCTCGGCCCGATTGCTTATATTCTGAAAGCCCGCACCACATTATTGCGCGACCTTGGCGGCGCCATGTCGCCCATGAATGCGTTTCAATTCTTGCAAGGCATGGAAACATTGGCACTGCGGATGCGCGCCCATTGCGAAAACGCCACGGCCATTGCCGCTTGGTTGTCCAAGCAAAAAGGTGTGACAAAAGTCATTCACCCATCGCTGATGGAAGGCGAGTCGCGCAAACGCGCTGACGCCGTAATGACCGGCGGCTACGGCGCGCTGATGGGCTTTGAGCTTGAGGGCGGCGTTGAGGCCGGTAAGAAGTTCATCAATAATCTCGAATTGCTGTATCACGTTGCCAATATTGGTGATGCGCGCTCACTGGCCATTCATCCGGCCAGCACGACGCATAGCCAGCTTTCCGCAGAGGACCAGGCCGCATCGGGCGTAACCCCGGGATATGTGCGTCTGTCTATCGGTATTGAGCATGTTGACGATATTATTGCGGATATTGAGCAGGCGCTAAATAATTCATAAGTGAAGGCACTTCATATATTGCCTTCTGGTCACAAACCCTCTAATTTGTGGTCATGAAAAAACTGATTGAGACAGTTCTGAAGATGATGCCGGTGTGGTTTGGCATTGGTTTTCTTGGGCCGGTTTTGGCGGAATTATACTTGCGCACATTTTTGCAAAGCGTGTTTCCGTTGCAAGCGACGTCAGTTCAAATTTATACTGCATGCATGATATTTGGCGGGCTTTATGGCCTGTTCGCATGGCGGGTTGGGAGATGGATATGAGCAAAGCAATTGCCGATTACGATGTCAGTGGAATGAGTGAAGCTGAGCTTACGAAAAAGGAACGCGAGATTGCGCGCAAATATATGGGCAAGCTGTCCATTCCTATGGTGCTGTGGCCGATTGCCAATCTGACTTGCTGGCTGTCATTATGGCCATTGGTGATGACCGGTGCCATGCCGCTTTGGATGGGCTTTATCATCGCCACGGTCAACACCACCCTGTCTTATTTGCCGAGCCATGAAGCGCAGCATGATATTTATGCGCGCCCGGGCGATAAGCTGCGCTGGCTCAATCAGGCCATTGGGCATTTATCGCTGATACCGCTGGCTTATGGGTATCGCATTTTGCGCCTGACCCATTTGGAGCATCACAAAAACACCAATAAGCCCGAGCTTGACCCCGATCACGTGTTCAATGAAGGCTCGAATATCTGGGAAGTTATCAAATCCAATATTTCAGGATTTCAGCCCAATTCAAAAAGCAGTGAATCTTATGCCAATTGTTTGGAACGGCTGGGCACAGCCGAGGCCAAACGCGCTTATGTTGAGCAAATCACCATTGTTCTGGCGCAATTGGGCGTATTTTTTGTCTGCGCTGCCTATGGCTTTGCGCTAGAAGCATTGCTTTTATGGTGGTTGCCGCTGAAATTGGGTGCCACTTATCTGCGCATTTATCTGTCTTGGTTGCCGCATTATCCGGGCCATTCAACGGGTCGCTATAAAGACACACGCGGCTTTAAAAGCTGGCTGGGTACTTGGAGCTCTTTGGCCATGACCGCACATATTGTGCACCATTTGCACCCGCGTATTCCGCTGGATAAAACGCCTGCCGCCTTGCGGGAGCTTTATCCGGTTTTGGAAGCGCGTGAGTGCGATATATTGGACCGCCAACACGCCCACTAAATTCGCGCCCACTGCTTGCATTGCGCCCTCAAAAAAGCTTAGGATTTTAGAATTCTAGCTTGGGAGGGCGAGATGAGCGCAGCAGACAAAATGACCCATATTCCGGCCAATGGCTTTGATATGGCGCAACCGGAACTCTATGCCAATGTGGATGTGCTGGAGACCTTCAAAATTTTGCGCGAAGAGGACCCGATTCACTTCGCTGAAAACCCGCATTTCGGCCCGATGTGGCATGTCACGCGCTATCAAGATATTGTAGCTATTGACACTGACCATAAGCGTTTTTCATCTTCCGACCAATTTGGCGGCATTCAAATTGATGACGCGGTTGTGCGCCCGCCGGTGGAAGGCGTTGAGATTTCCGCCTTTATCACCAAAGACCAGCCCGAACATGCGCCCATTCGCAAATCCGTGCAGCCGATTGCCTCGCCCCCTGCCCTTGACGGGTTTCGCGATTTAATCACGCAACGCACGAGCAATGTGCTGGATAGCATCCCCGAAGGTGAAACCATTAATTGGGTTGACCATGTGTCGATTGAACTGACCACGCAAATGCTGGCCACGCTTTTCGACTTCCCGTTTGAAGACCGCCATTTTCTGACCTTATGGTCTGACATGACCACGGCGACCGAGGGCGCGGACCATTTTCCCGGGCAAGAAGTGCGGGTGCAGCATTTAATGGACTGCCTCGCCTATTTCACCGAATTGCGCGAAGTGCGGGCCAATGGCGCGCCCAATTTCGACCTGATTTCCATGCTGGCCCGCGACCCGAACACCAAAGATATGGACCCGATGAATTTTCTCGGCAATTTATTGCTGCTGATTGTCGGCGGCAATGACACGACCCGCAATTCCATGTCGGCCAGCATTAACGCGCTTAATCTCTTCCCCGATGAGTTTGCCAAGCTGCGCGAAGACCCGTCCTTGATTGATAAAATGGTGGCCGAGGTTATTCGCTGGCAGACGCCGCTCTCGCATATGCGCCGCACCGCGCTGGAGGATGTCGAGATGGGCGGCAAAACCATTAAAAAAGGCGATAAGGTCGTCATGTGGTATTATTCGGGCAATCACGATGAAGACGTGTTTGAAGACCCGCGCGTGATTAAATTTGACCGCCCCAATGGCAATAATCACCTGTCCTTCGGCTTTGGTATTCACCGCTGCATGGGCCTGCGCGTTGCTGAATTGCAATTGCGTATTCTCTGGCAACAAATTCTCGAGAAATTTGAGAAAATTGAACTGGTTGATGAACCTGTGCGCTTGAAATCCAATTTCGTTAACGGCTATACCGACATGAAGGTTAAAGTTACCCGCCGCTAACAACACGTCGCCAACAGGAGTTACCGTGTCTGATAAAATTCGCTGGGGCATTCTCGCCACAGGCAATATTGCTGCCCAATTCGCCACTGATTTGAAGCACAGCCATAGCGGCGTTTTGGCCGCCGCCGCCAGTCGCCAAGCCGACACGGCTGAGGCATTTTGCGCCGCGCATGGTGGCGAGGCCGTGACCGGCTATGACGCCCTGCTGGCGCGCCCTGATATTGACGCCATTTATATCGCCACGCCGCATGACAGCCATATTAAATGGACACATAAATGCTTGGCGGCCGGTAAGCCGGTTTTGTGCGAAAAGCCGCTGGGCCTCAATCAGGGCGAGGTGCTGAACCTTTACGGTGAGGCGGCGCGGCGCAATGTGCTGATGGTTGAGGCGCTGATGTATCTCATGCATCCGCGCATGCATCTGGCCAAGCAATTGATTGATGATGGCGCGATTGGCGAGGTCACCGGCTTTTCATCCGGCTTTGGTTTTGCCTTTCCATTCACGCCGGAGCATCGGCTGTATAATATCGACCGCGCCGGTGGCGGCATTGTCGATATCGGCATTTATCCGCTCACCGCGGCGCGCTATTTGATTGGCGAACCGCTGGCTCTGAGCGGTGAAGCACGGCTTGCGCCATCGGGTGCTGACGCCGAGGCCAAGGCGACGCTGTCTTATGACGGGTTTGAGGCGCATCTGCATTGCGCCATCGACACTGATCTTGAATGGCATATTACCGTTGAAGGCGATAAGGGCCGTCTGAAAATCAGCCAGCCTTGGCATCCGGGGCCGGAGAATAATCAGCTTATCATCACCGATAAAAACGGCGCTGAGACCGTGCATGCCAGCGACGATAAGCGCCCGCTCTACGCCATTGAGGCTGACCATTTCGGCGCTTTGCTCAAATGCGAAGCATGCGTCTCAGATTTGATAACGCCCGACTTCTCAATCAATACCGCCTATTGGCTGGACCGCTGGCGCGATGCGGGCGGCGTAAAATATGCAGCCGACACATTGGGCGCGACCGGCTTTCACGGCGCGGCCCTGAAACATGGCGCGCATGGCGAGGTGCCCAGCGTGACACTTGACGGACTGGCCAAGCCGGTATCAAAACTTGTGCTCGGCACCGATAATCAAATTGACGCGCCGACCATGGCGGCTATGGGCGATGCGTTTTTTGAAGGCGGCGGCAATTGTTTCGACACGGCCTTTATTTATTCAGATGGCCGCTCGGAAGCCCTGCTCGGCGAATGGATGGCGGCGCGCGGTGTGCGCGACGAGCTTGTCGTATTGAGCAAGGGCGCGCATCCGCCGGAATGTTCGCCTGAGGCCGTGGCACGCCAACTCGACCGGTCGCTTGAGCGTTTGCAGACCGATTATCTCGACCTTTATTGCCTGCACCGCGACGACCCCGCCGTGCCGATATCCGAATGGGTTGATGCGCTGAACCGCGAAGTCGATAAGGGACGCATCACGCTGTTTGGCGGCTCCAATTGGACAGCCGAGCGCGTTGATGCCGCCAATGATTATGCCGCCGCCAATGGGCTGCAAGGCTTCTCCCTGCTCAGTAATAATTTCTCTTTGGCGCGCATGGAAGACCCGGTTTGGCCGGGCTGTCTGGCCAGTTCCACCGATGCATTTCGCGATTGGCATACGGCGCGCAACTTCCCCTTGCTGCCGTGGTCGGCGCAAGCACGCGGCTTTTTCCTGAATTGGGAGCGCGGCGGTTTGGCCGCCACGCGCCACGGCGCAGACCCGACGGATGATGAAATGCAGCGCGTTTGGGGGTCTGCTGATAATCTCGAGCGTCGCCGCCGTGCCTTTGAATTGGGTGAGACGCTGGGCGTCAGTGCCATTCAAATCGCGCTCGCTTATGTCGTCAACCAGCCCTATCCATGCTGTGCGCTGGTTGGCCCGCGCAATCCCATGCAGTTGCAAGACAGCCTTGATGCGGCGCAAATCAGCTTGACGCAAGAGCAGGTGAACTGGCTGGATTTACGCGATTAAGAGCGCAGCATCCGCGCCACAAAGCGCAGCCAGCGATTATTCAGCGCCAATAAAAGCAAGTCAAACCGCTTTGGCGTCAACGCGCCGCCGGACATGATTTGCACGGTCTTTAAGCGCAGCGACATAATCATTTCTTCGCGCATTTTCATCGCCACCGCCGTCTCTTGGCGTTTGCCCATAGTCTTGGCCGCCATCTCTAACACCGCATTGGCGACGCGCTTGCCGACCCAATGATGGCGAATATCCGCCAGTGTCGTATTGGCATGATAGGGCTTAATCGGCTCCGCCGGCGTGATGCGTAAACCCAAAGCCGTCAATTGAACGTCTTGCATGGTGACATAAGGCGTCTCAACCATAGGTTGTGAATTGCGCCCACTGCCGGCGGGCAGCGTCACTGTCAGGCTTTGACGAATATCATTTGACGAGGCGGCGAATAAAATATCAAACGCCCCGGGCGTCACATCCCAATCATCTAGGCTGACATCAAAATAGGCAAAAGCGCGCTTGGTAAGCGTGAAACGCAACTCCTTCGCCTCACCCGGCTGCAACATGATTTTCTCAAAGGCTTTAAGCTCGCGATCGGGCCGATAGGCAGCGCTCTCAACGTCGCGCACGTAAAGCTGCACAATTTCTGCTCCGGCACATGAGCCGGTATTTTTGACGGTCACCGCCACATCCACGCTTTGCGTCTCGGCCGACCAATCGGCAACCAGCTTGGCATCCGAATAGGTAAATTGCGTGTAACTCAAGCCATGACCGAACGGAAACAGCACCGGCACATCATGCGTGGCGAAATAGCGATAGCCGATATTCAGCCCCTCACGATAGATTAATTGACGTTTATGATTGGCAAAATTTTCCTGCGCCGGACAATCATTCAAATGTAGCGGAAAGCTCTCGGCCAGTTTGCCGCCGGGGCAAATATCGCCATACAGCAAATCAACCAATGCGTGAGCACCGGCTTGGCCCGCCAAATAAGTTTCCAAAACCGCTGGCACGGTTTCCAGCCACGGCATTTCAATCGGCGCGCCATTGGACAATACGACGACGCAATTTTTATTCGCCGCCGCAACCGCCATTATGAGATTTTCAATCTGTTCCGGTTGGCGCAAATGCGTGCGGTCAAACCCCTCCGCCTCAAATAAGGGCGGCAATCCAGCCATGATAATCGCAACATCCGCCGCCTTGGCAGCAGCGACAGCCTCGGCAATCAACGCCTCATCCGGTGCCGCCATTTCCGCGTCAAAGCCGGCCGCATAGCGCACTCTATCGCCCCCCAAGCGCGCGATAAACGCATCAAGCGGGCGGTCAAGTTGCGCCGCATTAACTTGCGATGACCCCGCACCCTGTATGCGCGGCGTCTCGGCAAAAGCGCCGATAAGGGCGATGGATTTCTCGCTAGAAAGCGGCAGAATACCGGTGTTTTTGAGCAAAACCGCCCCATCCGCTGCGGCTTGTCGCGCCAGCGCGTGATGCGCGTCAAAGTCAATTTTTTGCGGCGCCATATTTACCTTGGCGGCCATGATTAATTGGGTCACCCGCGCCGCCGCACGGTCGAGATGCGCCTCGTCAAATGTGCCGTCTTTCACCTGCGCCGCGACCAGTCGGTCATTGACACCGCCACTGCTCGGCATCTCCAATTCCAATCCGGCGGCAATGCCTTGCGGGCGATTATTTACCGCGCCCCAATCCGTGACCACGAGACCTTTAAAGCCCCATCGGTCGCGCAAAATATCGGTCAATAATTCCTCATGCTCGGAGCAATAAAGGCCGTTAAACCGATTATAGGCGCACATCACCGTCCAGGGCTGAGACTGCGTCACCGCCGCCTCAAAGGCCGGAAGGTAAATCTCAAACAATGTGCGCCGGTCAACCAGCGTGTCCACAACCATGCGTTGGGCTTCCTGATTATTGACCGCGAAATGTTTGAGACTGGTGCCCGTGCCGCTTGATTGCACGCCTTGAATGAAGCCCACGGCCATTTCACCCGCCATGAACGGGTCTTCGGAATAATATTCAAAATTGCGGCCGCATAGCGGGCTGCGTTTTATATTCACGCCGGGCGCGAGTAAAACCGACACGCCCTCCGCCTGACATTCACGCCCAATGGCCGCCCCAACTTGATGAATAAGCGCACGGTCCCAAGAGGACGCCAAAGTAACCGCGGTCGGAAAACACGTCGCCGGAACCGATGCGGTCAGCCCCATATGATCGGTTTGGTCGCCCTGTTTGCGCAATCCATGCGGCCCGTCCGACACCATAATCGGCGGCAGGTCATATGCTTCCAAAGGCTGCAAATGCCAAAAGCTCGAGCCCGACATAAGCGACGCTTTTTCATCAACCGACATGCGGGCCACCAGTGCCACGGCCTCCCCCTCAAAATCATATGGCTGTTTCATCGCTTGCTCCCCCCGCCGCATTTGCAAAACGGCATGATTGTGACACTCTAAGCGCTCAAACAAACGGCGACAAGCCGAAGGAGCCTAAAGTGGTCAAAATCGCGATAATCGGCGCGGGAAGCACGGTTTTCATGAAAAATATCGTGACCGATATTGTGCTGGAGCCGGGGCTGGAAAATGCCCATATCGCGCTGCATGATATTGATGCGGCGCGCCTTGCCGTTTCCGAGAAAGTGGCGCATCGCATTTGCGATACGACAAATACCCGCCCGACGATATCCGCCAGCCTTATCCGGCGAGAGGCGTTGCAGCATGCCGATTTTGTCATCACCATGATTCAAGTCGGCGGCTATCACCCCGCCACTGTGATTGATTTTGACATTCCGAAAAAATATGGGCTGCGCCAAACCATTGGCGACACGCTCGGCATTGGCGGCATTATGCGCGGTCTGCGCACCGTGCCGGTGCTGCGGCATATTGTGGATGATATGGCCGCCTGCTGCCCCGATGCGCTGCTGCTGCAATATGTAAATCCGATGGCGATAAACTGTCTTGCCCTTTCTAAGCTCGCGCCAGAGTTGAGTTATGTCGGCTTGTGTCATTCCGTGCAGGGCACGGCGATTGATTTGGCGCGCGACCTTGGCGAGCCGCCCGAGCTGATTGAGTATGATTGCGCGGGCATTAATCATGTCGCTTTTTATACGCGCTTTGAAAAACGCCTTGGTGATGGCCGCATGGAGGATTTATATCCGCGCCTCAAAAAGCTGGCGCAATCGGGCGAATATGGGCGCGGCTGGGAGGATTGTGCCAATCATGTGCGCTATGACATGCTCACGCGGCTGGGCTATTTCGTCACTGAAAGCTCAGAGCATTTTGCTGAATACACGCCCTATTTCATTAGAGGCAAGCAGCCGCAACTAATTGATAAATATGAGATTCCGCTGGATGAATATCCGCGCCGCTGTGAGGCGCAAATTGCCGAATGGGACGCCCAAGCCGCCGCCCTAACCGGCGATGGTGAAATGGTCTGCGAGAAATCATTAGAATATGCGGCGCGCATTATCGGCGCGATGACGCAAGGGCGGCGCGATAAAATTCACGGCAATGTCGCCAATCACGGGCTGATTGATAATCTGCCGGAAAACGCCTGTGTCGAAGTGCCGTGTCTGGTTGATGGTCAAGGCGTCGTGCCACAAAAGGTCGGCGCGCTGCCGCCGCATTTAGCGGCGCTGATGCAGACCAATATTAATGTGCAGCAACTGACGGTTGAGGCATTGGTGACCGGCAAGCGCGAGCATGTATATCACGCCGCCATGCTCGACCCACATATGGCGGCTGAATTAAATCTCGATCAGATTTGGGCCTTGGTGGATGACATGCTCGACGCGCATGGCGAGGCCATTCCCGAATTGCGATAATTCTGCTATCCCTAGCCGCGAGGAGAAGTTCATGCGTGATGTTTTTCAGGTTTATTTCAAGCATGGCACGGTGCAATTTTTATTCGCCGCGCTGTTTATTTGCGCCTATGCGGTTAACGCTTTGGCGCTTTGGCAAAGCTGGCCCTGGGTGTTGCTGGTCATTGCCAGCGCGCCACTTTTTGAATGGGTGACGCATAAATACACGCTGCACCGCCCACTGAGCGAGACGCCGGGCTTTTGGCGCGACTATCAAATCCGTCTGCATCATGGCCATCATCTGCATCCCGAGCGACGCGACCTGCAATTTGCGCCGGTGAGCGGCATCATCATCATGTTCATTCAGCTCTATCTCAGCTATGCGCTGTTCACCTGGTCGTGGACAGTAGCGCTGATGCCGCTCTTGGCTTCCATCGCCTATTACCTGCTCTATGAGTGGATACATTTGGCGCATCACACGCAAAGCTATAAGCCGCTTTTCGGCTGGGGACGCGCGCTGCGCGACGCGCATATGCGCCATCATTTTCATAATGAGAATTATAATTGGGGCATCACAAACGGCCTTGGCGATGTTCTGCTCGGCACTTGGAAAAGCACCGGCGATGTCGCCAAAAGCCCGACGGCGAAAAAGCTGTCAGGATATGAGGGTTAAATGAGCGAGATTTCAATCGGCATTATTGGGGCCGGTATGATGGGCCAAGAGCATATTCAGAATTTCAATCTTCTGGAGGGCGCGCAAGTGACGGCGTTGGCTGATACCGACGCCGACATGCTGGCCAAAGCCGCTGCGATGAGCGATGGCGCGCCCAGCCAAAGCGATGATTTCGAGACCCTGCTGGGTGATAACGGCCCTGATGCGCTGGTGATTGCGACGCCGAATTTTCATCATATTAATGTGCTGGAAAGCGCGCTGGAAGCGGGCAAGCCGATATTATGCGAAAAGCCGCTTTGCACGACGCTGGCCGATACGCAGAAAGTCATGCGCCGCGTCGGGCATCATGACTTGATTTTTCAAGTCGGCATGGAATATCGCTTCAAGCCCGCGCTGAACGAGATGATTGGCCGCGTGCAGCGCGGCGATATCGGCCAGATTCAAATGCTGTCCATTCGCGAACACCGCTTTCCCTTCCTGCCCAAAGTCGGCGATTGGAACCGCTTTAACCGCAATACGGGCGGCACTTTGGTTGAAAAATGTTGTCACTTTTTCGACCTAATGCGCTTTATTATCGGCAATGAGCCGACCGGCGTGATTGCCTCAGCCGGACAAAATGTCAACCATCTCGATGAGACCTATGGCGGCCAAACGCCCGATATTTGGGATAATGGCTATGTGGTTTTTGACTTCGCCAATGGCGCGCGTGCCATGCTGGATTTATGCATGTTTGCCGAAGGCTCGCGCCATAGCGAGGAGCTGGCGGCGATTGGCGATAAGGCCAAAGTGGAATGTCTGCTGCCGCAAAATATCGTTACCCATGGCAATCGAGAAAACTGGGCGGTGACGCAAGATGATATTCATGTGCCGGAGGACATTCTCAACGCCGGATATCATTCGGGCGCGACCTATCATCAAAATAAGGCTTTTCTGGATGCCGTGCGCGGCACAGCCGCCGTGCCGGTGACGGCATTGGACGGTCACCGCGCTGTCGCTATGGGCGTGGCGGCGCAAATGGCGGCGGCGGAAAAGCGCCGTGTGGAAATGACGGAGGTGGGACTATGAGTTTCGGAGAGAACGAAAATCTGGTTGATGGCGCGGCCCGCATATTGGGCAACAAGCAAGTGGGTGCGCTCGCTTTCGGCTGCTGGCGTTTGGTGGGCGACGATGTCGCTGACGCCACACGCCGCATTGAAACCGCGCTCGATCATGGGCTGAACCTCGTCGACAATGCCGATGTATATGGCCTCGACTGGGGCGGGCAAGCCTTTGGCGAAAGCGAGACCTTGCTCGGCAAAGTGCTGGCCGCCACGCCCGCCTTGCGCGCGCGCATGGTGCTCGCCAGCAAGGGCGGCATTATTCCGGGCATTCCCTATGTCGCCAGCGCGGATTACCTCAATGCCGCGGTTAATGCCTCGCTGACCCGCCTGCAATGCGAGCATATTGACCTTTATCAAATTCACCGCCCCGACATGCTGACCCATCCGGCAGAAACCGCCGCCGCACTGGACGGTTTGGTGCAGGCCGGTAAAATCGGCATGGTCGGCATATCCAATTACACTCATGCCCAAGAAGACGCGCTGCGGCAATTTTTGAAAGCGCCGCTGTTCTCGCTGCAATCCGAATATTCACTGGCCGAATTGAGCATGCTGCGCGACGGCTCGCTCGACCGCTGCATGACCCATGACACGGCGTTTCTGGCTTGGTCGCCATTGGCCGGTGGCCGTTTGATTTCGGGCGACGGCCTGCGCCCCGAGCTTATGCAAACCATGGACGATTTGGCAACGCGCGAACATACTGACCGCGCCGGTATCGCGCTGGCCTTTGTGCTGGCGCATCCGTCGCGCCCCATTGCCATTATCGGCTCGCAAACTGCCGCCCGCATTGAGGCCGCCACAAAAGCCTGCGCCATCACCTTGACGCGCCAAGATGTCTATGCGCTGATTGAGGCTGCTGAGGGCGTGCCCCTACCATAGAAAGACGCATTATGACCTCCTATCCAAAAGCCGAAATAAGCTGGTTTTCCGCTCTTTGCGACGATGATTATCAGTTTCTCGGTGTCGAAGACCCAAGCCTGAAAGCCAGTTGGCCGCATTGCCGCGATATTGCGCTGACGGCGGAAAAAAACGGCTTTGATAATATCCTGCTGCCCTCGGGCTATACGCTGGGCATGGACTCCATCGGCTTTGCCGGTGGCATTGCGCCGCTGCTGGAAAAAATGCGTCTGCTGGTGGCGGTGCGCTGTGGCGAAATGTGGGTGCCGCAATTGGCGCGCCAGCTTGCGACGCTCGACCAAATGCTGGGCGGTCGCCTGACGATAAATATTATTTCCTCCGACCTGCCCGGCCAGACGCTGGATGGCGAACCTCGCTATCAGCGCACACGCGAAATCATGCAAGCGCTGCGCCAATTCCTCAATGGCGAGACGGTGCAAATGAATGGCGAGCATATTCAACTGGATTTGGAACCGCCGCGCATGCAGACCGTCTCGGGCAAATGCCCGCCCTTTTATTTTGGCGGCCTGTCGTCTGCGGCGCGTGATGTGGCGGCTGAGGAAGCCGATGTGTTTCTCATGTGGCCCGACACGATGGATAAGGTCAGCGAGATTTTGGATGATATGCGCCAACGCGCCGACACCTATAACCGTACCCTCAAATTCGGCTATCGCGCCCATGTAATTGTGCGCGAGACCGAAGCCGAAGCCCGCGCCGCCGCCGACACGCTCATCAGCAAATTGGATGATGGCGTTGGTGAAGAGATACGCAATCGCTCGCTCGACAGCGCATCCTATGGCGTGCGCCGCCAAACCGAAATGCGCGACGCAGCCAATGCCGCAGGCGCAGGTGATTATGTTGAAGATAATTTATGGACCGGTGTCGGGCGCGCGCGCTCAGGGTGCGGCGCGGCGATTGTCGGCGACCCCGACCAAGTCTTGGCCAAGCTCAATGCCTATCGCGCAATGGGCATTGAGGCCTTTATCCTCTCGGGCTATCCGCACCAAGATGAATGCGATTTATTCGGCAAATATGTGCTGCCCAAGCTTGACCACGGGGCTTTGGAAATCTGATGCGCTTCGGGCTGGACCTTGGCGGCACCAAAATGGAAGCCGTTTTGCTTGATGATGCCGGCGCGATCATCTGGCGCGAGCGGCGCGCCACACCGGCTGAGAATTATGATGCCATTCTTGATGTCATCACCGAATTGGTCGGCAAAGCCCAAGATGAGAGCGGCGTTGCGCCCTCTATCGGCATTGGCATGCCCGGCTCGCTATCGCCCAAAACCGGGCTTGTGCGGAACTCCAACACGCAAAGCCTGCAAGGGCGCCCGATAAAGCAAGATTTGGAAAGCCGCTTAGGCCGCGAGGTGCGACTGGCCAATGATGCGAATTGCTTTGCCCTATCAGA
>JAQWZC010000103.1 GCA_029253645.1 Alphaproteobacteria bacterium
GCTGATACGCGAAGAAGGCGGCGAGAAAATGGAACCGGTGGAGGAAGTCACCATTGATGTCGATGAGGAATATGCCTCCGGCGTGGTTGACAGTATGAACCGCCGCAAAGCCAAAATGGTCGATATGCGAAGTGCCGGTGCAGGCAAAACCCGCATGTTGTTTCACGCCCCCTCGCGCGGGCTTATCGGCTATCAAAGCCGCTTTTTGACCCAGACACGCGGCACAGGCGTGCTCAATCGCGTGTTTCATGAATATGCGCCCTATGCCGGAGATATTCCGGGGCGGCGCAATGGCGCGCTGATTGCCAGCGAAACCGGCACGGCTGTGGCTTTCGCGATTTTCAATCTGCAAGATCGCGGTGCCATGTTTATCGACCCGCAAACGCCGGTCTATCAGGGCATGATTGTCGGCGAACATAGCCGCGACAATGATTTGGAAATCAATGTGCTGAAAGGTAAAAAGCTAACCAACATGCGCGCCTCGGGCACTGATGAGGCGGTGACGCTGACACCCCCGCGCCGCATGTCGCTGGAAGAAATGATGGCTTATGTCGAATTTGACGAACTTCTGGAAGTCACGCCACAGAGCTTGCGCCTCAGAAAACGTTATTTATTAGAACATGAGCGCAAGAAATTCAGAAAACAAATGGAAGAAGAAAGCGGCTAGTCGCGCCGCTTTGCCTCCCTCTCATTACTGGGCCTCAGCGCGGTGAGACGGTGCGAAAGCCGATATGGCTGGTCGGCAATCCGGCTTCTTGGGCTTGGCGCGCGGCGGCGCGATAGCGGCGGCAATAATTGGGCGCGCATAAAAACGAACCGCCCTTAATCATGTACACCGCCTCATTGCCGTTTTGCGACACTTTGCTGTCGGTCCATTCCCACACATTGCCAATCATGTCATACAGGCCGAAATCATTGGCCGGAAAACAGCCGACCGGTGCGCGCTTGGCATAACCATCTGCTTGCGTGTTTTGAATGGGAAAACTGCCCTGCCATGTATTGGCCATTTCCGCGCCATTGGGGGCGCGCTCATCGCCCCAAACATAAATCGTTGTCGCGCCTGCATTGGCGGCATATTCCCACTCCGCCTCATTGGGCAAACGCCGCCCGGCCCATGCCGCATAGGCTTGGGCATCGCGATGCGAGACTTGCACCACCGGCTCTTGCATGCGCTTGGCCAGAGAGCTTTCCGGCCCATCCGGATGACGCCAATCAGCCCCCGCCACAAATTGCCACCAGCTTGGATTATTGAGGCTCGGCATCTGAAACACCACGCCGCCCGCTTCGCCAAAGCCCGGTTGGGGACGCTCGGCATCGGTCACATAGCCGGTCGCCTCAACAAAGCGGGCAAATTGAGCATTGGTGACTTCAGTGGCGTCAATGTTAAAAGCCGCGAGGCTGACTTGGCCGGGCGGGCCTTCCTCGGCATAGGCCGGATGCGCGCCCATCGTGAAGCTGCCGCTCGGCACATCAACCCGTGTCGGCGCGGCAGGCGTGCAATCGGTCACCCCATAATTTTCGGCCTTATCGGCATTATCGCAGCCCGCCAGCAGGACGCCGCCCAGCAATAACCCACCTATCGCAATCATCTGCTTATTCATACGCCAAGTATAGAAAGCAAAGCCGCCATGCCGCAAGGCGGCTTTGCCTGATGCCTAAACAAGTTCAAACATGTCCAGCGTTATGGTTTCGCCGAAGTCTTCCAGCACGGTCGCGGTTTGGCTGCTAATTGTAATGAACATATCCTAGATGCCTGCATCATTTGTGGAGATGGTGACACCACGACCTAGCCAGTTTGCGGCGGCGAGTGAGGGCTTGCTGTCTGGGCTGTTTGCGCTCTGGCGAAAAGCTGATAGCCTCAAAGCCTGAGCCAATCGCATTATGCCCCTGAAAAGACGATAGACATGCCGACAGACACCGCCAAGCCCAAGCAGCAAATATCTGTAACCCAAATTTGGCGTTATCCGGTCAAATCCATGATGGGCGAGCGCTTGCTGGAGGCCGAATTGGGCGAAAACGGCATTCCGGGCGACCGCGCTTGGGCTGTGCGCGATGAAAAGCGCGGCGGCATTCG
The DNA here is from genome assembly GCA_029253645.1 of Alphaproteobacteria bacterium. Taxonomy (GTDB): domain Bacteria; phylum Pseudomonadota; class Alphaproteobacteria; order RS24; family RS24; genus UBA8337. Next base: position 2,075 of record JAQWZC010000103.1, read on the forward strand.
CGGGGCCAAGAAAATTCCGCAATTAATGGATATGGAGGCGTCCTCGCGCGGCGATGCGCCGCTGATTATTGCCCGCGACGGCCATAGCGCGGCGGCCAATGACCCGCATATTCATCAATGGCTGTCGGAAAAATTGAAGCATCCGGTGACCCTATGGCCGCTTGTGCCGCCCGAGCAGCTCGACCATTATCGCCGTGGCGCACCCGATAGTGACGACCCGCTGGAGGAGTTTCGCACCGTGATGGGCCGCCTGCCCGGCGAAAGCCTGCCGGATTTTTCGGATATGCCCGAATTATTGGAATTTGAATCGCCGCCCGGCACGTATTTCGATGCTTTTCCCATTTTACTGTTGAGCCAACAATCCTTGCAAACCCTCAACGCGCTTTATGAGGAATCGGTTTTTGACGTGCGCCGCTTTCGCCCCAATGTGCTGCTCGATTTTGCCGATAGCGATGCGCCGTTTCCCGAGCAGGACCTTATCGGTAAAACCGTCACCATTGGCGACGCGGTTTTGGATGTGGTGGCGACCTGCCCGCGCTGCTCTATGACCACCCATGCTTTTGCCGATTTGCCCAAAGACACGAAAATCATGCGCCGCTTGGTTGAAAAGACCGACGGTAATTTGGGCGTCTATGCGACGATAAAAACGCCGGGGGCGATTAAAGAGGCCGACAGGCTGAGCTTTTAAAGCCCCCTAAGCCTTTCAGCCGGATTAAGCCTTCGGGCCGGATAAGGCGTGTTGAATATGTCGGCCATAGCTGCTTTCCGCCAGTGCCGCATCAATTTGCGCGTCAAAAGGCACAAAGCCACTGACTGGAAGCGCATCCGTGTCATCAAGGCCCAAGCCCTCGACAGGCGCGCCCTCAGCGTCATCCAAACCATCTTCGCCAGAATCTTGGCCGGAATCTTGAATGGAATCCGAAGCGGGCAATTTATCAAGCGATGCCTCAATATCCACCTCAATATCCATTGTGCGCTGGGCCGCCCCATCAAGCGCCACTAATGTCAGCTCAATGGCGTCGATATTTTGCGGCGCTTCAATGGTCAGTTCACCCGTGCGGGCATCCACTTGCACCCAATCAGGGGCCGCGCTGCCATCTTTGCGGCGAACTTCATAGCGGGTTTGGTCGGCGCGCGCATCATCGGTAATTTCAACTTTAATGCCGTCCGTTTCACTCACCATGCGGATGAGTTTCAAAGAGCCGGTTGCATCAGCCGCAAAGGCCTCCCCAATC
>JAQWZC010000111.1 GCA_029253645.1 Alphaproteobacteria bacterium
CATTTCAATTATCCGTTAGAGGATAATTCCGGTCATATCACCGTCGCCACGACGCGGCCTGAGACCATGCTGGGTGATACCGGCGTCGCCGTGCATCCTGACGATGACCGCTATAAAGACCTTATCGGCAAAAATGTTGTGCTGCCGATTGTCGGGCGGTTGATTCCGATTGTTGCTGACGAATATGCCGATCCTGAAAAAGGCTCGGGCGCGGTGAAAATCACACCGGCCCATGATTTTAACGATTTCGAAGTCGGCAAGCGGTGCAATTTGGCGGCGATAAATATGCTCGACCAACACGCGGCCATTGATTTATCGGATGAGGCGTTTGCCGATATGGATGGCAAGGATGATTGGCACGGGCTTGACCGCTATGAGGCGCGCAAAAAGATTGTCGCGACTTTGGAGGCGATGGGGCTGGTCGATAAAATCGAGCCGGACACGCATATGGTGCCTTATGGCGACCGCTCCAATCAGGTGATTGAGCCGTGGCTGACCGACCAATGGTATGTCGATGCCGAGACGATGGCCAAGCCCGCCATTGCCGCGGTGAAAAATGGCGATACCAAATTCGTGCCGCCAAATTGGGATAAAACCTATTTTGAGTGGATGAATAATATCCAGCCTTGGTGTATCTCGCGCCCGCTTTGGTGGGGGCATCAAATCCCCGCTTGGTATGATGAGGACGGCAAGGTTTATGTCGCGGAAAGCGAAGACGCGGCGCAGGCGCAGGCCGGTGCGGGCGTCGCCCTAACGCGTGATGAGGATGTGCTGGATACGTGGTTCTCCTCCGCCCTTTGGCCGTTTTCAACTTTGGGCTGGCCCGATGAGACGCCTGAATTAAAGCGGCATTATAAAACCGATGTGCTGGTTACCGGCTTTGATATTATTTTCTTCTGGGTTGCGCGCATGATGATGAGCGGCCTGCATTTTATGGATGATGAAGTGCCGTTCCACACCGTCTATGTTCACGCGCTGGTGCGCGATGAAAAAGGCGCGAAAATGTCCAAATCCAAGGGCAATGTGGTTGACCCGTTGGAGCTTATGGATAAATACGGTGCCGATGCGCTGCGCTTTACCCTGTCGGCTATGGCGGCGATGGGGCGCGATATTAAGCTGGCTGAAAGCCGCGTTGAGGGCTATCGCAATTTCGCCACCAAGCTGTGGAATGCGGCGCGCTTTTGCGAGATGAATGGCTGTTTCGAGGCCGGTGATTTCGACCCCGCCAAGGCCTCTTTGCCGCTCACCCAATGGCTGGTCGGCGAGGTGGTGCGCGCGCAAAATGCGGTCACCACTGCGCTCGAAGCCTATCGTTTTAACGATGCCTCAAATGCGGTTTATCAATTTATCTGGAACAGTTTTTGCGATTGGTATGTCGAGTTGGCCAAGCCCGCGCTTCAATCAGATGGGCAGGGCGAAGACGAAACAGAAAAAGCCGAAGTGCAAGCCGCCACCAAATGGGCGATGGAAAATGCGCTGCGCCTGCTGCATCCCTTCATGCCGTTTGTGACGGAAGATGTTTGGGCGAAAACCGGCGCGCGCGACAATCATCTGATGTTGGATACGTGGCCGACCCGGTCTGACGCGCTCATCAATAAGGATGCTGACGCGGAGATTAATTGGCTGATTGAAGCGATTGGCGAAATCCGCTCGGTGCGCTCTGAAATGAATGTGCCGGCCGGCGCGCAAGTGCCGTTAATTATTGTCGGCGCCAATGACGCGACCAAAGCGCGATTGGGTGAGACCGATGCGGTGCTGAAGCGCCTGGCGCGACTGGCTGAGATTACCGAGGCCGATGCCGTGCCCGATGGCGCGGTGCAGACCGTGCTTGGCGAGGCGACGCTGGCCATCACACTGGCCGATGTGATTGATGTCGATGCCGAGAAGGCGCGACTGAAAAAAGACATTGGCAAAGTTGAAGGCGAGATTAAGAAAATCTCCGGCAAGCTGGGCAATCAGGGTTTTCTCGACAAAGCACCGCAAGCGGTGATTGACGAAAACAAAACGCGTCTTGCCGAAGAAGAAGCGCGGCGCGATAAACTACAATCCGCGCTCGAGCGAATCTCTTAAGCGCTTAACCATAAGTCGTGTAAAACGCGTAAAGCGTGACCAGCCAGCACACGGCGAGGCTGGCGCGTTTGACATTGGCGTCGGAGACATAATCGGTCAGCCGCGCCGCGCCATAGCTGCCAATGCCGATGCCGACCATCACCGCCAAGCCGCCGAGATAATCTATCTTGCCCTCAGCCGCAAACAGCAGCAGTGCTGCCACGGATGAGACAGTGGCGAAAACCAGCTTCAGCCCGTTCATGCCGCGCACGGCGGTATAGCCGCCCAGCGATAATGCGGCGAGGGTGAGAATGCCGAAGCCTCCCTGAAAATAGCCGCCATAAATGCAGGTCAGGAAAACCGCAAACGCCCCGAGCAAGCGCACATTGCCGGTGCCGAGTTTGGCGGCAGCGCGTTCCAATTGCGGCCCGGCCATAAATAAAACTGTGGCGAATAAGAGCAGCCAGGGCACGGCGGCGGCAAAAGTGGCGGGGTCGGTTTGCAACAGCAACCAGCCGCCCATCAGCCCGCCGATAAACACCAGCGGCAATTGCCATGCGAGGTCGCGCCACATGCCCGTCATATGTTTGCGATAGCCCAACACGCCGGTGATATAGCCGAAAGTGGCGGCGAATGTATTGGTCGCATTGGCGATAATCGGCGGCATGCCGGTGAACACCAAAGCGGCAAATGTGATGCCGCTGCCGCCACCGGCCAGCGCATTCATCGTGCCACCCACCAAACCGGCGACAAAAAGCAAAAGCGTTTCCATGAGAGGAGTTTAGGTGATTTGCTTCGTATTGGCACGAAGCCAATCGGTCAGTTCGGTTTCATCAAGAGAGTCGGCCGCCAAGCTTTCAATTTTTTCTGCGGCTTCCATTTCATCAACCTCTAATTGTAAGTTGTTGCGATAGAGAAAAGCATACATGGCCAGAAATCCGGTGCGCTTATTGCCGCCCGCAAAGGGATGGTTTATTTGGCCAGCCGCCGCAGCGTTTTGCGGTATTTCCGCATTCCCACCTTCGCTGCATCAAGCATTGCGTCGTCATCCGTCTTTCGGTTTTTGGTGGGTGACATTTCTTGAGGCTTGCTAAGCGTCCACTTCAATCACCACGGGCACGTGGTCGGAAGGTTTTTCCCAATCGCGTGTGTGGCGGTGAATGTCGAAGCCGACCAGCATATCGGCGGCGAGCGGCGACATCAGATGGTGGTCAATGCGAATACCGTTATTTTTCGGCCAAGCTCCGGCCTGATAATCCCAAAATGTATAAGTGTCATCGCCGGTTTGCGCGGTAGAAGCCACGGCCTCGGTGAGCCCAAGATTGACGATGCGGCGGAAGGCGGCATGGGTTTCCGGCCGATACAGCGCATCGCCCTCCCATGAGGCGGGTTTATAACAATCCTCCGGCGTCGGAATGACATTATAATCGCCCGACAGAATAAACGCTTCCTCATAGCCGAGCAGGGTTTGCGCGTGTTTCTCCAGCGCCGCCATCCAATTCAGCTTGTAAACATATTTTTCACTTAATGTTTGCGCTACCGCTTCGTTAGTTGAGCGCGCTGGCTCACCTGCGTCACCGGTCGGATTGCCGTTTGGCAGATAAAGCGAGGCGACCCGCACCGCACCCTTATCGGTCGAGACAACGGCCTCGATATAGCGCGATTGTTCATCCTCAAAATCGGGCAGGCCACGCGACACATCTTCCAGCGGTAATTTGGACAGTAAGGCGACGCCGTTATAGGTCTTCTGCCCATGCGTCTCGACATTATAGCCCAGCGCCTCAATCTCGCTGCGCGGGAAGGCCTCATCAACGCACTTCAATTCCTGCAAGCCGACAATATCGGGCTGTGCCTCTTCCAGCCAGCGCAGCACATTGGGCAGGCGCGCTTTGATTGAGTTCACATTCCAACTGGCAATTTTCATAATTTTATCTCATGCCCCGCGCGCGGGTGGGGCGGGGTCAAACATCAAAAGATGTGCCGCAACCACAAGAGGCCGTGGCATTGGGGTTTTTAATTTGAAAGCTGGCACCGATCATATCGTCAACCCAGTCAATCTCGCTGCCTTCCATATATTGTATCGACATTTCATCGACCAATACGGTCACGCCATCACGCTCAAAGGTCAGGTCGTCAGCGGCTTTTTCGCCCTCAATGGAGAAGACGTAAGAAAACCCCGAGCATCCGCCGCCTTGCACGGCGACGCGCAAAAACTGCCCGTCATTCTGACCGGAGATGATTTTGCTGATTTGCGCCGCGGCGCTTTCGGATATGGCGAATTGCTGCATGATTTGAAAATAGGGCGGTTCTGCCGACGATTCAAGATAAGTTACGCTTATGGATGTGAGCGAATATCACGGCGAATTGACGCGCCCTCATTTCGACCTGCTATTGGAGGCCGACCCGTCGCTGGATATGGTGCTGGCATATACGCCGCCGCAGCTGCCCGCGGCTGAGGTTTTCAACATTGGCAAGCCGAAAGACCCCTACGCCATTTGCGTGGTGGTGCCGATAAAGGGCGGCTTTGAAATTAAGAATATCGCCACCAAAATCATCATGCGGCGGCAGGGTATGGCCGGTGCGCTCATCAATCATGTGGTTGAATTGGCGCGCGCGCGTGATGCTGAATTTGTCGAGATTGGCACGGCGACCGTCAGCCATGACCAAATCCGCCTATATGAAAAACACGGGTTTAAACAAGACGGCATTTTGCGTGGATTTTTTCTGCGCTATCCCGAACCGATTATCGAGAACGGCCTGCTGGCGCGCGATATGGTGATGCTGCGATTGAACTTATGAACTTCCATTTAACTTATTGATAATAGCCTTCTTCCTAGACTGCACGGCGCGTGGCAGATTGCCAGTCATCACGCGACTGCGAGCCACAAAAAGAAGGGTGTCGTTATGGAAAAGAAGATTAAGGATGATGAGGATGTGCGCCGTAAGGGCGTCGGCCTGCCGCTTATTTTGGCGCTGCTATTAACTGTTTTATTGGGGCTGGCGCTGGCCGGTTGCACCAAGCTGGAGGTCACGCCGCCGAGCTTTGAATTGCGCCTGTCGGAAAGCAAGCCATTGGCCAAGCCGTTTGACCGCGTTTGGGCGCGCGCCATTGGCTGGTTTGACGCCAATGAGCTTGAGCTTGAACGCATTGATGAGCGCACCGGCTATATTGAGGGCAAGCTGGCCGCCGCCACGGATAGCCCGTTTATGGATTGCGGCACAGTGGCGACGCGCAATGTTGTCGGCAAGCCCGCGCTGACCCAGCAGGGGCGGGTGCGGATGCAAGTGAGCGGCCAAAATGCGCCGCGCGCTACAGTGACGATTTATATGTCCGGCACTTATAAGCTGTCGGTCTATGACCGCTATGCCGGACGCGAGGTCTATCGCTCCGGCCCGTGCGTTTCCAATGGCGAGCTTAAAAAACGCATCTTCGCCTTTTTGGATAGCTGAGCTTCCCAAAAAAGCCGAACCGTCTTACATAGATAGCATGACACATGCCGTTTATCACGCGCCCTATGCCTGCCATCCCGACGCCTCGCGGGGGCGGCAGCATAATGAGCCGGAAAGCAAGACGCGCACGCCCTATCAGCGTGACCGCGACCGCATATTGCATTGCGGGGCGTTTCGCCGTCTGAAGCATAAGACGCAGGTTTTTGTTGCCCATGTCGGTGACTATTACCGCACGCGCCTGACCCATTCTTTGGAGGTGGCGCAAATTGGCCGCTCCATCGCCCGCGAATTGGGGGTGGATGAGGAATTGACGGAGACGCTGTCGCTGGCGCATGACCTTGGCCATACGGCCTTTGGCCATGCCGGTGAGGAGGCTTTGGATGAGGCGATGCAGCATTATGGCGGCTTCGACCATAACGCCCAAACTCTGCGTATCGTGACCAAGCTGGAAAAACGGTATATTCAGTTTGACGGGCTGAATATGAGTTGGGAGTCGCTGGAAGGGCTGGTGAAACATAATGGCCCGTTGCTGAGTGATAAGACCAAGATTGATGATTTGCCCTTCGCGCTGCGTGAACATGCGGCGGTGCAGGATTTGCGATTAGACAGTTTCCCGTCACTGGAGGCGCAGGTCGCCGCTTTGTCTGACGACATTGCCTATAATAATCACGATATTGATGACAGCATTCGCGCCGGACTGATTACGCTGGATGATTTGCGCCAGCTGCCGCTGACCGGCGATATTTTGGCCAATATCGACAAGACGCACGGCAAGATTGACGAAAAGCTGGTGCGGCACGAATTGGTGCGCGAGATGATTTCCGAGATGATTGCCGATTTGGTCGGTGTGGTGCGCGACGGGTTGAGCGCGCATAAAATCAACAGCGCCGATGATGTGCGCCAGCTTGGGCATGCGCTGGCGGTGTTCTCGCCGGAAATGGAAGCCAAGCATCGCGAGATTAAGTCGTTTTTATATAAGCGCGTTTATCGACATCACACGGTGAATGGCTCGATGAGCAAGGCGCGCCGCATTATGAAAGATTTATTCGCGGTTTATTTTGCCGAGCCGGAAGTGCTGCCCGAGGATTGGCGCGGCGCGGCGCTGGCCGGTGATGAGACGATGAAGGCGCGTATTATTTGCGATTATATGGCGGGCATGACCGACCGCTTTGCGATGGAAGAGCATCGCCGCCTGTTCGACATTTCCGACACGATGATCTAGAAAGCGCGCATGAATCTTTTCGCTGAAATTGAAGCCGATGTGCGGGCCGCGCTGGCGACCCTGCAAGAGCAGGGTAAGCTGGCCGAAGGCCTTGATACATCTCGCCTGACCGTAGAGCCGCCGCGCGACGCATCGCATGGCGATATGGCGACCAATGCCGCTATGGTGCTGGCCAAAGCGGCGGGGCAGAACAAGCGCGATTTGGCGACGCTTCTGGTGGCGGAATTGCTGACATCGGAACGCATTGAAGCGGCCGAGATTGCCGGTCCGGGCTTTGTTAATCTGCGCCTCGATAAAACCCTATGGCACGGGCTTGTGCCGCATATTTTGGCCACCGGTTTGAATTATGGCGATGGCGCGGGTGGCGCGAAGGTGAATGTTGAATATGTGTCGGCCAATCCGACCGGCCCGATGCATGTCGGCCATGCGCGTGGTGCGGTGGTGGGCGATGTGCTGGCGCGCTTGCTGGAGAAAACCGGCAGTGATGTGCTGCGCGAATATTATATTAATGATGCCGGTTCGCAGGTTGATGTGCTGGCGCAATCGGCGCTATTGCGGATGCGCGAGGCGCAGGGCGAGGCGATTGGCGACATTCCCGAGGGGCTTTATCCGGGCGATTATCTGGTGCCGGTCGGGGAGAAATTGGCGACAATGGAATTGCCTGATGCGCCGGACGCCCAGCTTCAAACGGCGAAGTCTGTCGCGCTGCCGATGATGATGGATATGATACGCGACGACCTTGCCGTGCTGGGCGTGAAGCATGATTATTTTCTGTCGGAGCAAAGCCTGCATGATGACGGGTCGGTTGATAAATCACTTGATGAATTATCCTCTAAGGGTCTGATTTATCAGGGTGTTCTTGAGCCGCCAAAGGGCAAAGAACCACCGCCCGATTGGGAGCCAAGCCCGCAAACCCTGTTTAAATCATCCGATTTTGGCGATGATAGTGACCGCGCTTTAAAGAAGCCTGACGGCAGTTGGACTTATTTCGCGCCCGATATTGCTTGCCATTTCAACAAGGTTGAGCGCGGCTATACGCAGATGATTGATGTCTGGGGCGCTGACCATATTGGCTATATCAAGCGCATGCAGTCGGCGGTCACGGCGATAACCGGTGGCAAGGCGCAGCTTGAGGTCAAGATTTGCAATTTGGTGAAGCTGATGCGTGGCGGCGAACCGGTTAAAATGTCGAAACGCTCGGGCAGTTTTATTACGCTGCGCGAAGTGGTTGAGGAAGTCGGCAGGGACCCCGTGCGCTTTATGATGTTGACGCGCAAAAATGATGCGCCGCTGGATTTTGATTTTGATGTGGTGAAAGAGCAAAGCCGCGATAATCCGGTTTTTTATGTGCAATATGCCTATGCGCGGATTTTCTCAGTGTTACGCAATGCAACTGAGCAGGGTGTGGTGGCCGATGATGCCGCGCTGGCCAAAGCGCCCCTGCATACGCTGACCCATGAGGCCGAACTGAACCTTATTCGTATGCTTGGCACTTATCCGCGTATGTTGGCGGCGGCGGCGCAAGCCCGCGAGCCGCATCGCGTGGCGTTTTATTTAATGGAATTGGCGGCGGCGTTTCATGCGCTGTGGAATCTCGGCAAAGAAGAGGTGAATTTGCGCTTTATTCAGGAGGATGACGCGGCGGGCACATTGGCCCGTCTCGCCCTTATTCGCGCCACCGCCCTCACTTTGGCCTCAGGTTTTGATGTTATCGGCGTGACACCGCAAGACGAATTGCGCTAGTCTTTCGGTTAAGCCTTTAGAGTGAGGCGTAAAGGAACGGGCATGACGTCCTGATAAAGAGGCGTCCCGATAAAGAAAAGCGAGAAGGCACGAGAGATAACATGTCGCAAAATGACCCCGGCAGCTTTGAAAAAGAGTTTCTCGATAGCGATGTAGATTTGCGCATTGCGCATCCGTCGCCGGGGGCTGAAATCTATTCGCGCTCATCCGGTTTTAACCTGCCTTCATTGCGCGCCGTATTTTTGTTTCTGGTCATGGTCGGTGGTGCCGTGGGCGGCACTTATTATTATGCTTTCCAGCAAGGTCTTGAAGAAGGGCAGCGCAGCCTGCCGCCGGTCGTGCTGGCTGAGAAAACCCCGATTAAAGTTCCGGCTGAAAATGTGCCGGGCGGCGTTCCGGTGAAGCCGGAAGACCTGAATATATATGGCGTGATGCGCGGCGCGGCGCGGCCTGAAACGCCGCAAGCCAAACCGGCATCTCCGGCAGATAATGCCACCGGCACGATTGAAAGCCTGATTGCCCGCACGGAAGACCCGTTTGAGCAGGCGCTGAATGTGCCGAAAGCAATTGCTGAGGATGAGCGTTTGCCGGCCGGCAACAGCATTCGGGTTTTGCAAGACGACCCATCGGTTGAAGTATCGCCGCCGCGTCCCGAATTAAATCGCGCTCCCCGCGCTGCCGTAAGGCCGACACCGACACGGACGCCGACACGGACACAGACGCAGACGCCTGCGCCGGTGATTACCCGCTCGGCCGCTCGCGATGATTTTATGGTGCAATTGGCGGCGTCGCGCTCGCGCGCTTTGGCGCGGGGCGTTTATTCGGGCCTGCAAAATAATTACAGCGACCTCCTCGGCCAGCGCAATCCCCTGATTTTGCGCGTTGACCTCGGCGATAAGGGGATTTTCTATCGCGTCAATGTGCCGGGTTTTGAAAGCCGCAATG
>JAQWZC010000130.1 GCA_029253645.1 Alphaproteobacteria bacterium
CTGGGCGATGGAAAATATTTACGACATTGGCCCTGATGAAGTGTTTTGGTCGGCCTCGGATTTCGGCTGGGTGGTCGGCCATAGTTTTATTTTATATGCGCCTTTGGCCGTTGGCGCGACCAGCATCATTTATGAGGGCAAGCCCATTGGCACGCCCGATGCCGGTGCCTTTTGGCGGGTCATTTCAGAACATAAAGTAAAAGCCTTATTCACCGCGCCGACCGCCTTTCGCGCCATTAAGAAAGAAGACCCGAAAGGCCGATTGGTGGCGGATTATGATATGGACGCCTTTAAAATGCTCTATCTGGCCGGTGAGCGGGTGGACCCTGACACGATTAACTGGGCCGAGGCCGCGCTGGGTGTGCCGGTGATTGATAATTGGTGGCAGACCGAAACCGGCTGGCCGATTTGCGCCAATCCGGTCGGCATTGAATTGCTGCCCATTAAAAAAGGCTCGCCCAGCCTCGCCATGCCGGGCTATGAGCTGGCCGTGCTGGATGAAAGCGGCAAGCCTTTGGCGGCCAATGAAACCGGCGCGATTGCCATTAAATTGCCCATGCCGCCCGGTTGCTTGCCCGGGCTATGGGAAAATAAAGCGGGCTTTGAAGCCGCCTATCTCGAAGATTATCCGGGCTATTATAAAACCGGTGATGCGGGTTTTATCGATGAAGACGGCTATCTTTACGTCATGTCGCGCACGGATGACATTATCAATGTCGCCGGTCACCGGCTGTCAACCGGCGCGATGGAAGAAGTGCTCGCCGCCCATACCGATATTGCCGAATGTGCCGTGCTGGGTGTGCATGACCCGATTAAGGGCGAAGTGCCGCTCGGTCTTTTGGTTTTCAATGATGGCGTCAATCGCCCCGATGCGGAGATTATCGCCGAGGCGGTGCAATTGGTGCGCGATGAAATCGGGCCGGTTGCGGCGTTTAAATTGGCCTTGCGCGTGGCGCGCTTGCCGAAAACAAGGTCGGGCAAAATATTGCGCGGCACCATAAGAAAAATCGCCAATGGTGACGACTGGCAAATGCCGGCGACGATTGACGACCCGATTATTTTAGATGAAATCACCGATGGGCTGAAAACCCTCGGCTTTGCGCAAGGAGCATAAAATGGACCAATTGGTAACTGTCGAGAAAGCTGAAGGCTATGGCGTGGTCACGTTGAACCGCCCTGATGCCATGAACGCCCTATCGGCTGATTTGCGTAACCAGCTTGCCGCCGCGATTGACGCGCTTGAAGCCGATGACACCATCCGCGTGATGATTTTGACCGGCGCGGGCGAAAAAGCCTTTACCGCCGGTCTCGACCTGAAAGAAATGGGCGCGCAAGACGGCGATGGCCCGGCCTTGGCGATTGCCAGTGATGATCCGGTTGTCACAATGGGGCGTTTTTCCGGCCCGATTATCGGCGCGATTAACGGTGTTGCCATTACCGGCGGCTTTGAAATGGCGCTGGCTTGCGATGTGCTTATCGGCACGCCCAATACGCGCTTTGCCGATACCCATGCGCGGGTCGGCATTCTGCCCGGCTGGGGTCTCAGCCAAAAACTCATGCGCTTTATCGGCGCGTCGCGGGCCAAAGAAATTTCGCTGACCGGCAATTTTATCTCCGCCGAGCAAGCGAGCGATTGGGGGCTTATCAATCATATTGTCGCGCCTGAAAAACTATTGGAAAAAGCCCGCGCGCTGGCCGAGGACATGTTGTCGTGCGTGCCCGAAACCCTGACCGCCTATAAGGCGCTGATGGATGACGGCTTTGCCATGAATTTTGCCGATGGCATGGATTTGGAACAAAGCCGCAGCCGCGCCGCCAATAGCCAAGTAGGTGCCGGGGATGTGGAGGCGCGCCGCGCCGCCATTCAAAAACGCGGCCAACAGCAGAAATAGGGGTTCACCATGCGTAACAAAACCACTGATAGCGGGCGCATGATGCCGCCCAAAACCCATTATAATGGCTGGCGCGAGCCGGATAATGTGCGCTGGCATTTACGCAATATGTCAACCTTACCGGCGCTGATAATGCCGCGCGGCGATAGCGTGTTTGAGCTGCCGACCGGCACTGAAAAAGACATTGAAAATTTCTCTTATGAGTATCAGGGCAAGACGCTGACGCTGGGCGAGGCCATGCGCGCCGACAGTATTGACGGCTATATGGTGGTGCAAAATGGCGCGGTTTTATGCGAGCGTTATGACGCTAATTTCGCCGCCCATGACCATCATATTTGGTTCTCCATGACCAAATCGCTCATCTCCACCACTTTTGGTATTGCCCAGGCCGAGTTTGGCATTGATGAAACGAAAACCCCTGCCGATTTTCTGCCCGAACTGGCCGACAGTATTTTTGCCGAGGTCAGTCTGCGCGATGTGCTGAATATGGTCACCGCGCTGAATTATACGGAAGAATATGATGAGATGACGCCGGGCAGTGTGCATTTTGAATATTTCCGCCGCCTCGGCTTTATGGGTGATTTTGAGCTTTTGGCCATTGACCCCGCGCAATCGGATGAGCCGCGTGGTGTGCGCGATATGCTGCCGCGTTTTGAGCAAGCCGCAGATGGCGTCACCGGTGCCATGTTTCAATATCAATCGCCAAATGTGGATGTCATTGGCTGGTTGATTGAGCGCGTGACCGGACGCCCGCTCATTGATTATATACGCGAGAAATTATGGGCGCCTTTGGCGACCGAACATGATGGCGTGTTTACCGTTGATGTGTCTTTCGCGCCGGTGGCCACGGGCGGCTTTAACTCCACCTTGCGCGATGCCGTGCGCTTCGGGCTGATGGCTTTGGGCGATGGCAAGCTGGGTGACACCCAAATCGCTCCCGCCGCTTGGATGTGCGACACTTATGCCATGACCGAGGCCGATAAGCGGGCAGGTGCGGCATCGGTAAATAGCGACCCCAATCATGAGCGTTTTATTGACGGCTTTAGCGGCTATCGCAGTTTCTGGTGGCAGTTCGACCAAGCGCAAGGCGAGCGCATTGCTATGGGCGTGCATGGGCAGGTGATTTATGTCAATCAGGCGAAAAATCTGGTGATTGCCAATTTCGCCAGCCCGGCGCAAACCGCCAATCAATTGCGCGCCAGCTATAAGCAAATGCTGGCGGGCACGCGGGCTTTGGCCGCCTCGCTTTAGGGAACTGCCCTACCGCATTGCCCTATTGCATTACCCTATTGCATTGTCGGGATGATGAAGCTTTGGTCAGCCACATCGCCCTCGGGCCAACGCTGCGTCACGGTTTTCACCTTAGTGTAAAACTTAATGCCCTCCGGCCCGTGCTGATTGGTATCGCCAAAGGCCGAGCGCTTCCAGCCGCCGAAAGTGTGATAGGCGACCGGCACGGGTATCGGCACGTTAATGCCGACCATGCCGACATTGACCTTTTGCGCGAATTGCCGCGCCGCCAAACCATTGCGGGTAAAAATCGCCACGCCATTGCCATATTGATGCTCAGACGGCA
>JAQWZC010000152.1 GCA_029253645.1 Alphaproteobacteria bacterium
TGAAAGGCCCCAATCACGCCGTTGTAACAGCCTGCTCAACCGGCGCGCATGCCATTGGCGATGCGGCGCGTTTGATTATGCTGGATGATGCCGATGTGATGGTGGCCGGCGGCACGGAATCCGCCCTGTGCCGTTTGGGCATTGCCGGATTTGCCGCATGTCGTGCGCTGTCAACCGGCTTTAATGATGCGCCCGAACAAGGCTCGCGCCCCTATGATAAAGACCGCGACGGTTTCGTCATGGGCGAGGGCGCAGGCATTGTCATTCTCGAAGAATATGAACACGCCAAAGCGCGCGGCGCGACCATGTATGCCGAAGTTGTCGGCTATGGCCTGTCGGGTGACGCCTATCACATCACCTCTCCGGCAGAAGATGGCTCCGGCGGCTATCGCTCCATGCAAGCCGCGCTGAAACGCTCGGGCCTGTCGCCTGAAGATATCGGCTATGTCAACGCGCATGGCACATCAACGCCTTTGGGCGATGAGATTGAATTAAAAGCCGTTGAGCGCCTGTTTGGCGGCGCGGCAGATGGCTTGAACATGTCATCGACAAAATCAGCGATTGGTCACTTATTGGGCGCGGCGGGTTCCGTGGAAGCCATTTTCTCAATCCTCGCCATTCGCGATGGCATTGTGCCGCCGACACTTAATCTCGACAATCCGTCCGTCGCCTCACCGATAAATCTGGTGCCGCATAAAGCGCAAGAGCATAAGGTGAAAGCCGCTCTGTCCAATAGTTTCGGTTTTGGTGGCACCAATGCGTCGCTGGTCTTTAAAGCCGTTGATTAGGCCGGGCGGGTTCGCTTGCATCGTCTCAAACAGCTTGTCATAAAATTCCGTGGTATTTTGCTGGTCGCCGCGCTGCTTGGCAGTTTGGCGCTCAGCGTGGTTTTGGGCTTGGTCTATTTGCCCGGCCCGCATGGTGAGACGGCGCGCATATTACTGCCGGGCGGCGCATCATCGCGCAGCATTGCCGGTCATCTGGCCGATAATCGGATTGTGCGCAGCGGATTTATGTTCCGCCTCTATGTGCGCCTGAGCGGCCAAAGCGCCAAGCTGAAGGCGGGGGAGTTCGATATCCCCGGGCGCGCCAATATGCCTGCCGTGCTGCGTATCATCACCAGCGGCGCGGTGGTGCTGCACCCCATCACCATTGCTGAGGGGCTGACCAGCATGCAGATTATTGACCTGCTGAACGCGCAAGATGTGCTGGCGGGTGAGGTGGCTTTGCCGAAAGAGGGCAGTCTGCTGCCGGAGACTTATAATGTGGCGCGCGGCATGACGCGGGCTGCGCTGATTGCCAAAATGAAGACCGACCAAACCCGCGTGATGGACGCGCTATGGCCGAAGCGGCAAAAAAACCTGCCCTTTAAAACCAAAAAAGAGGCGCTGATTTTGGCCTCGATTGTTGAGCGCGAGACCGGCGTGTCGTCTGAGCGCCCCCTCGTGGCGGCGGTGTGTGTCAATCGCTTGAGAAAACGCATGCGTCTGCAATCCGACCCGACCATTATTTATGGGCTGGTGGGCGGCAAGGGCGCGCTGGGTCGCCCGATACGACGTAGCGAAATACGCCGCAAAACCGCCTATAATACCTATCGCATTAACGGCCTGCCGCCGACACCGATTGCCAATCCGGGGCGGGCCTCCATTGCCGCCGTGCTGAACCCGGCGGCCAGCAAGGC
>JAQWZC010000158.1 GCA_029253645.1 Alphaproteobacteria bacterium
GCCTTGCCCAACAGGCTGTCTTCGCCCGATGTAATGGCCACCAAAGGAATGTTGAAGCGCTTGGTGTAATTCAGCAGGCCGGAAAGCTCTTGCGTGCTGCCCGACCAACTTAAGGCCAGCACCACATCATCGGGGGTAATCATGCCCAAATCGCCGTGGCTGGCCTCAGCCGGATGCACAAAAGAAGCCGGTGTGCCGGTGGAGGCCATTGTGGCGGCAATCTTATTGCCAATATGCCCGCTTTTGCCCATGCCGGAAATAATCAGGCGGCCTTTGGTCTGGCTTAAAAGCGCCACCGCTTGAACAAAATTATCGCCCAATGCGTCGGCAAGCTGGGTCAGACCGGCGGCCTCAGCGGCCAATGTATTGCGGGCAGAAGTCAGTGCATCTTGCGCCATGAAAAACTCCGATATCAAATCTCGGCTAGTTATGCCCGAATTCGTCGATTAGTCCAATAAGGGACGTAAACGTTGTTTCAGCGCGGCGCGCTCTTCATCACCGGCGGCGGCGATGGCAAAGGCCAGATTGGCCTCCAAAAAACCGTCGCGATTGCCGCAATCAAAGCGTGTGCCTTGAAACCGAAAACCGTTCATCGGCACTTGGCCGATGAGCGCGGCCATGGCATCGGTGATTTGAATTTCCCCGCCTGCGCCTTTTTTAAAGGCCGATAGCGTCCGCATGATGTCGGGCGCGAGAATATAACGTCCGATAATCGCCAAAGTGGAGGGCGCATCCTCGGGGGCGGGTTTTTCAACCAAGCCTTTAACCGCGACCAGCCCGTCGGCTTCTGCGCCCGGGTCGAGCACGCCATAGCGATGGGTCTGGTCGGCGGGCACATTTTCCACGGCCACCAAATTGCCGCCGCATGTTTGATATTGCGCCGCCATTTGCGCCAGACAGCCGGTCGGGTGCTGCACCATATCATCGGGCAAAATCACCGCAAAAGCCTTGTCGCCCGTGGCCTCATGGGCGCACCATATGGCGTGGCCCAGCCCCAAAGGTTGCTCTTGATAGGTTTTGATAATCTCGGCATCTTGCGGCAATCCGGCTTTCAACAAAGCCAATTCTTGAGTTTTGCCGCGCGCTTCCAGCACATCTTGATAATGCGGCGCGTCGCTGAAATGCTTCATAATTGCGTCTTTTTCAGGCGCGGTGACAAAAACAAAGCGCTTGCATCCGGCGGCGGCGGCTTCTTCAACTGCCCATTGGATGAGCGGCTTATCGACGACCGGCAGCATTTCTTTCGGCACGGCCTTGGTGGCGGGTAAAAACCGCGTGCCCAAGCCGGCAACCGGAAATACGACAGTATCAATTTTATGGGGCATGATAGGCCTCTTTGGGAGTGAGCGCTTGCAGCGTCATGAATCGACGATACAGTGAATGTGACAATTGCGATAGACTTGGTCAAGTATCGGGGTCAATAGATAAGTCAGGTCGGGCGAGGGGAATTTGAGGAAGAATATGATTGTGCGCGCTTTTGCCATAACGGTTATAACGCTGGTGACCGGGGTCGTCTTTCCGGCGGCTGCGCGCGAGCGCGCCTTTGAGATTTTCATTCAGGAAATCAAGCAAGAAGCCAAAAAAGACGGCATTGATGCGGCGCATTTAAAAGCTTTGGACGCGCTGACGCCGGACCCTGAAGTGCAGCGTCTGGCCGCGCGTCAGCCCGAATATGTCAAACCGATTTGGGCTTATTTGACCCATATGGTGACGCAAGAGCGGCTGAGTTTGGGGCGCGAACAGTTAAAAGCCCTCGAGGCTTTTCTCGATGGCCTGGAATCCAAATATGGTGTGCCGCGCGGCATTCTCATCGCCATTTGGGGCGTTGAGACGAATTATGGTGGCAATAAGGGCAGCTTTTCCGTGCTGCGCTCGCTGGCCACTTTGGGCTATGAGGGCAAGCGCGCCGATTTTGGTCGCCAGCAATTGCTTTACGCGCTGCGGATTTTGCAATCGGGTGATGTCGCGCTGGCTGATTTTAAGGGCAGTTGGGCCGGAGCCATGGGGCATACGCAATTTATTCCGACCACTTATGCCGATTATGCAGCCGATGGTACGGGCGACGGCATTAAGGATATTTGGACCGAGCCGCGCGATGCGCTGGCATCCGCCGCTTATTATTTAAAGCGCATGGGCTGGCAGCATGGCCTTGTTTGGGGTTTTGAAGTGGCCGTGCCGGATGATTTCAACTTCGCCGAGGCGCGTATTAAAAACGCCAAGCCGGTATCTTATTGGACCGATAAAGGCGTGCGGGTGAATGCCGGCGCGATTGATGAGACGCTGGGCGATGTGTCGATTTTTGCGCCTGCCGGTTTGCGCGGCCCGGTCTTTTTGCTGACCAAAAATTTCCGCGTCTTGCTACGTTATAATACGGCACCGGCCTATGCGCTGGCGGTCGGGCATTTGAGCCAACGCTTTTTCGGCGCGGCTCCGTTTAACCGCGCTTGGCCCAATGCCGACCGGCCGCTTTTGCCCGATGAGATTGCTGAATTGCAGCGCCGCTTGCGCAAAGCCGGATATGATACGGGCGATATTGACGGGGTTTTGGGGCGGCAAACCATTGCCGCTGTGCGCGATTATCAAAAAGACCGTGGGCTGGCGGCAGACGGTTTTGCCACGCCCGGCTTGTTGGAAGTGCTGGCGCCTTAACACTCGCTTTAGCGCCGATTTATGCTACAAGTTTCCCCGAAAGAGGCAAATTATGAGTAAGCAAGAAACGGCGCGTGACGCCATTGAAGGGCTGATGGCGGGCTATGAAAAGCTCGGCTATGTCAGCGATGAGCAAATTGCGACCGCGTTATTTTTGGCGCAAAAGCTAGAAAAACCGCTTTTGGTTGAAGGCCCGCCCGGGGTTGGTAAAACCGAATTGGCCAAGGCCACAGCGGAATATCTGGGCCTCGATATGATACGTCTGCAATGCTATGAGGGGTTGGATGAGGCCAAGGCGCTTTATGAGTGGCAATATGGCAAGCAGCTTCTTTATACGCAGGTTTTGAAAGAAAAGCTGGGCGATCTGATGGAGGGCGCGGCGACGCTCGACCAATCCATGAGCAAGCTGCATGATTTTGAGGATGTTTTTTTCTCCGAGCAGTTTTTGCAAACCCGCCCGCTTTTGCAGGCGCTGCGCTCTGATGATGGGGTGGTACTGCTGATTGATGAGATTGATAAATCCGATGATGAGTTTGAGGCGTTTCTTTTGGAAATCCTCTCGGATTATCAAATCTCCATTCCGGAGCTGGGCACGGTGAAGGCGAAAAAGCCGCCGCTCGTGTTTTTGACCTCAAATAATACGCGCGAGATTGGCGATGCGCTGAAGCGGCGTTGCCTGCATCTTTATATTCCGTTTCCTGATGCGGTGCGCGAAAACACGATTTTGCAAGCGCGTGTGCCCGAATTGAATGACGGCCTGCGCGGTAATATTGTGAATTTTGTGCAAAAGCTGCGTGAGATGGATTTGAAAAAACCACCTGCGGTCAGCGAGACGATTGATTGGGCGCGCACTGTTGTGCTGCTGAATATTGATGTGCTGGACGGCGATTTTGTCAAAAACACGCTGAATGTGCTGCTGAAGTTTAAATCCGATATTGAAGCGGCGGAGAGCGATTTGGCGCGGCTGATGCGCGAGAGCCAAGAGAGCGGCGCGGCCGCTGAATAGGGTTTTCTCGTGATAGCCGATTTCGTCAGAATTTTACGCGCCGCCGATATTCGTGTCTCGCCGGCCGAAACGCTGGACGCGGCTGAAATTTTTGAGACCATCGGCTTTGATGACCGCGCCATTTTAAAACATGCTTTGGGCCAGACATTGGCCAAAACCGAAATGGAAAAACTGGCTTTTGACGAGGCCTTTGAGACTTATTTTCGCCTGCCCGAAGAAACGCCGCCCCTCAGCGCAGCGCAAGATGAGGCACCGGACGAAAACGAAGGTGAAGACGTAGAAGAAGATAAATCCGCAGAACAAAATGCGGGCGAAGGCCAGCCGCAACCTGCCGGGCAAGACGCCAATGGCGCGCCGCAAAACGGCGAGGCGGGTGGCGCTGAGGCCAATCAGAATTTGGTCGATATGCTGGAAAACCAAGACACGGCTGCCTTGCAAGCCGCCATGCAGCAAGCGGCGACGCAGGCCGGTTTGGCCGATGCCAAGCTGTTCACCCAGCAGGGCATGTTTTCGCGCCGCATTATGGAGGCGATGGGGCTGGCCGATTTGGAGGCGCGAATTCGTCAAATGAATGAGGGCGGCGAGACGCAAGAGGCCGAGCGTCTGCGCGAGGGCCGCGCGCAATTATTTGACGCGGTGCAAGATTTTGTCGAGCGGCAAATTGCCATGCGTACAAAAAATGCTGGTCGGCTATTGCGCGAAGACGCGTTGTCGCGCATCCGCCTGTCCAATCTCGATAAATCGGATATGAAGATTATGCGCGAGCTTATTCGTAAGCTGGCCAAGCGGCTGGCCTCGCGCCATTCGCGGCGGCGTAAAAAGGCACAGCGCGGCATGTTGGATATTCGCCGCACCATGCGCGCCAATGTGGCGTTTGACGGCAATCTGTTTAACCTCGCTTGGCGGCGCGTGAAAATCGACCGCCCCAAGCTGATTGTGCTGTGCGATGTGTCCGGCTCGGTGGCTGCCGTGTCGCGCTTTTTCCTGATGTTCCTCCACTCGCTGGATGAGGTGATGCCGAAGACGCGCAGTTTCGTGTTTTCCAATCGCGCCGGAGAGATTACCGATGTGTTGCAAGGCGGCGATATGGAAGAGGCGATGGAGGCTGCGCTGCGCCAATATGGCGGCGGCTCCACCGATTATGGCATGTCGATGATGGATTTGGCCGAAGCGACGCTGGACAGTGTCGATAAAAAAACCACGGTGATGGTGCTGGGCGATGCGCGCTCCAATTATGGCGACCCGGGCCATCTCGCGCTGAAAGAGTTTTACGAGCGCGCCGGTCGCGTAATTTTCCTCAATCCCGAACCCGAAAGCGTTTGGGATACGGGCGATAGTGAGATGAAAAAACTCGGCGCCTATTGCACCCATAAGCAAACTTGCAATTCGGTGAAGCATGTCGAGCGGGTGCTGGATGATTTGCTGAGGTTGAGTAGTTGAGACTGTTTCAGCCGACTTGCTCACTTCGTTCGCTGCGCTGGCGCAAGGCGCACCGTGCTTGCCCGTCGGGCAAGCGGGCGCTTTTAGCGCGGTAAAACCGTCTCACCCATCAGGAAGAAGTCAACTTCACGGGCCGCTTGGCGGCCTTCGCGAATGGCCCAGACGACGAGGGACTGGCCGCGGCGCATATCCCCACAGGCGAACACCTTATCGCGTGAGGTTTCATAAGTCGCCGTATCGGCTGCGACATTGCCGCGCCCGTCTTTTTCCAGCGCCAATTCTTCCACTAGCCCATCATGCACCGGATGGATAAAGCCCATAGCCAGTAGCACGAGGTCCGCTTGTAATTCAAATTCCGAACCGGCAATCGGCGCCATGTTCTCGTCAACCTTGGTGCATTTAATGGCTGTCACTTTTCCGTCCGCGCCGATAATTTCTGTCGTCATGACAGAGAAGTCGCGTATCGCGCCTTCCTCTTGGCTGGTTGAGGTGCGCATTTTCAGCGGCCAATCCGGCCAGGTCAGACCCTTATTTTCCTTTTCCGGCGGCATGGGCATAATCTCAAGCTGCGTCACTGACAGCGCGCCCTGGCGGAAGCTGGTGCCGATACAGTCAGAGCCGGTATCGCCGCCACCAATCACGATGACATGCTTGCCCTCAGCCAAAATCGGCTCAATCTCGCCAATCGGTTCTTGCCCGACGCGGCGGTTTTGTTGCGGCAGAAAATCCATCGCATAATGCACGCCATCCAGATCGCGGCCCGGCACGGGCAGGTCGCGCGGCACTTCAGAGCCACCCGATAAAATCAGCGCGTCATGCTTGGCTTCCAATTCAGCCGCCGTCAAATCAACGCCGACAAGGGTCTCATAATGAAAGGTCACGCCCTCGGCTTGCATCTGCTCGACGCGGCGGTCAATGCTGTGCTTTTCCATTTTAAAATCGGGGATGCCATAACGCAGAAGGCCTCCGGCCTTGGCGTTTTTCTCATAAAGATGCACATCGTGACCGGTGCGGGCCAATTGCTGCGCCGCCGCCATACCGGCCGGACCGGCACCGATAACGCCAATGCTTTTGCCAGTTTTGGCTTTGGGGGGATGCGGCAAAATCCAGCCTTCTTCCCAGCCCTTATCAACAATCGCACATTCCACCGATTTAATGGCCACCGGATTATCATCAATATTTAGCGTGCAAGAGGCCTCGCACGGGGCCGGGCAAATGCGGCCGGTAAATTCCGGAAAATTATTGGTCGAATGCAAATTGGTCAGCGCGGCCTGCCAATCGCCCGTGTAGACAAGGTCGTTCCAATCGGGAATTTGGTTGTTGACCGGACAGCCATTATGGCAATAGGGCACGCCGCAATCCATGCAGCGCGAGGCCTGTGCTTTCAAATCCGGCTCGTTCATCGGCACGATGAATTCGCGGAAGTTTTGCACCCGCTCTTCTTTCGGCAGATAGCTGCGGTCTTGGCGGTCCAGTTCTAAAAATCCGGTTGGCTTTCCCATTTTATTCTCCTGCGGCAGGCTGCTCAGCGGTCTCGCTTTCAGCCAGTTCATTCAGGGCACGACGATATTCGGTCGGCATGACTTTACGGAATTTCGGCAGATAGGTCTCCCAATCAGCCAATATGTCTTGCGCCCGCTGCGAGTTTGTGTAGCGGGCATGATTTTGAAGCAGCCTGTGCAGACGCTCGGCATCATGGGTGCGCATATCATCTTTGACATGGCCAAGCGCATCGCCAAGCGCGCCGGTGACCGGCTCCAAATCGACCATGGCCATATTGCAGCGGCTTTCAAAATTGCCGTCTTCATCCAGCACATAGGCAATGCCGCCCGACATGCCGGCGGCGAAATTGCGCCCGGTCACGCCCAGCACAACCACGCAACCGCCGGTCATATATTCGCAAGCATGGTCGCCCGCGCCTTCGACAACGGCAATCGCGCCGGAATTGCGCACGGCGAAACGTTCGCCGGCGAC
>JAQWZC010000161.1 GCA_029253645.1 Alphaproteobacteria bacterium
TGACCTTAATCGCGCTCACCGCTGTGGTGTTCCGCGTTGACAGCTTCAGTTCAGTGTCTGATTTACTGCGCGGCAAAACCTATGAAGCGACGGCCTCAGCAGGCTTTCGCGTTAATGATATTACCGTGGAAGGGCGCAAGCGGACGCAGCGCAGCGATTTGCTCAAAGCACTTTCCATCGGCCAAAACGACCCGATTTTCGCGGCTGATTTGGCGGAGATAAATGCCCGCATTGAGGCCCTGCCATGGGTTGAGACGGCGACCGTTATTCGCCGTCTGCCCAATATTATTCACATCGACCTGCATGAGCGCGAGCCATTTGCGTTTTACCGCTCGGGCAAGGGCGTCGCTTTGATTGACCGCAAGGGCGTGACGATTACCCGTCATCACTTGGCGCCATTCGGCCATTTGCCGGTCTTCTCCGGTCAGGGCGCGACGCTGCGCGCGGCCGGTTTCATGGAAATGCTGCAAGCCTATCCGGTGCTGAGAAATCGCATGGTGGCGGCGCATTGGAATAGCGGTCGCCGCTGGACCGTGAAGCTCGACCATGGTGGGCAAGTGCATTTGCCCGCGCATGGCGTATCCGGTGCGCTGGACCGGCTGATGACATTGGAAAAAGAACGCCGCGTCTTGGCGATTGAAAATCAGGCGATTGATTTGCGCTTGCCCGACCGCGTCTTGCTGCGTCCGGCCACCGAGCGCTCAAGTGCCGTTGAAGAATTTGATGGGGAGAGTGCTTCGTGAACCTGCCGCTCGACCCCAGCCGTTTTTCAAAAATACGCAGCACGGCCTTGCGGCGCGGCAGTGTGGCCGCGCTGGATGTCGGCACGTCGAAAGTCGCCTGTCTCATTGGCGAGCATAATGATGACGGGCAGGGGCGCGGCATGGTGCGGATTTCCGGTTTCGGGCATCAGCTTTCTGACGGGCTGAATGGCGGGCAAGTGATTGATATGCGCGCCGCCGAGGACAGCATTCGCGCCGCCGTTGATGCCGCCGAGCGCATGGCCAATATGGAAGTGCGGCAAGTGGTTATCGGCTTGTCAGCCAATAATCTCGACAGCCGCATCTGTCAGGCCGATGTGCCGCTTAATGGTCACGCGGTCAGCGAAGAACATATGACGGCGGCTTTGCAGCATGCTTATGAAGAATTTTGGTCGGCGGATGGCGAGATTTTACACGCAATTCCAATCGCTTATGAGGTTGATGACAGTATGGGCATTGCCGACCCGCGCGGCATGTATGGCGACCGATTGAAAGTTTCCATGCATATGATGTCGGCGCCTTCGGGGCCGGTGCGTAATTTATTAAGCTGTATCGAGCAGTGCCATTTGCAATGCGAGAAGCTGGTTGTCACGCCTTATGCCAGCGCCTTGTCAACGCTGATGCAAGATGAATTGGATTTGGGCGTGCTGCATATGGATATGGGCGGCGGTACCACCAGCGTCAGTATTTTCTATGAGGGTGAGCCGCTGTTCACCGCCGTTGTGCCGGTTGGCGGCAAGCATATTACTGCTGATATCGCGCATGGGCTGAACGTGTCTTTGGTCACGGCGGAGCGCATTAAAACACTTTATGGCAGCGCGCTGGCGACACCGGTCGGGGAGCGCGAGCAATTTGAAGTG
>JAQWZC010000162.1 GCA_029253645.1 Alphaproteobacteria bacterium
AACTTTTAGATAGTCCCAACGTCGGAGCGTAGCGCAGCCCGGTAGCGCACTTGTCTGGGGGACAAGGGGTCGTGGGTTCGAATCCCGCCGCTCCGACCATTTAGAAGCTGGAGAAAAACATGTCTGCCATTTTGCCCATCGTTATTTTTATCGCCGTTATTTTCGCGCTGAATATTTTTCAATTTGGCCGCCCGGACTAGGCAAGCCTGCCTCAGTCCTGCGGGGTGTCGGGGCGCTGCATCCAATAGATGATGGCGGCGGCGGGAATGACCCAAGCGACGCCGGTGACCAAATAATAGAAAAACTCGATAATGCCGTTATC
Organism: Alphaproteobacteria bacterium; assembly: GCA_029253645.1. Taxonomy (GTDB): domain Bacteria; phylum Pseudomonadota; class Alphaproteobacteria; order RS24; family RS24; genus UBA8337. The sequence goes on from JAQWZC010000162.1 coordinate 323, forward strand.
CGGCACGCTGGTGGTTACGGCGACCGTCATCACAATCATCGCGTAAAACACAATCAGGGCGAGCATCAGCACCAGCCCGATGAGCTTGCGAATGCGTATTGGTAGCCACGGCTTGTTAAAGCGGGGCGAGGCGGCGGCGTCGGTTTTCATCTCATCTGTCATGACGCTGATGTAACATGAAGTGCGCGGCCTCTCTAGCGATGTTTGGTCGCAAGGCGGCGCGCCGATGAAACGCCTATATAAAGAGCATGAATGCAAACGCCATTTCTGCGCCCAGCGAATCTGACCGCCAAATCGCCATTTGGCTGTTTACCGTTGCCGGTTTTGTGATGCTGATGGTGCTGGTCGGCGGCCTGACAAGGCTGACCGATAGCGGGCTGTCGATTACGGAGTGGGCGCCGATACGCGGCGCGTTGCCGCCTTTCAGCCACGCCGCTTGGCTGGTCGAGTTTGAGAAATATAAGCAAATCCCCGAATATCAATTGGTCAATCTCGGCATGAGCTTGGCCGAGTTTAAATTTATTTATTGGTGGGAGTGGGGGCATCGCTTCCTTGGGCGCATTGTTGGCCTCGTCTTCTTCATTCCGTTTGTGGTGTTTTTGCTACAAAAGAAAATCACACGGGCGCAATTGCCGCCACTGCTCGGCTTGTTTGCCTTGGGCGGGCTGCAAGGCCTTATTGGTTGGTATATGGTGGCCAGCGGCCTTACTGGGCGGGTCGATGTCAGTCAATATCGCCTCGCCATGCATCTCGGCCTCGCGCTGATTATTTTCGCCAGCAGCATTTGGCTGGCCTTGAATTATTGGCGCGGCTTTGAGGGCAACCGAAAACAAACGGGCCGCTTCGCATCCCATTCTAAATGGGCGGCGGTGATTGTCGGCGCGGTGCTGGCGCAATCGCTTATGGGCGCGTTGGTGGCAGGCATTAATGCCGGTAAAACCTACACGGATTGGCCGTTTATGGACGGTGATATCATTCCCTCCGGCCTGTTTGCCATGCAGCCTTTTTGGCTCAACTTTTTTGAAAACCACCTGACCGTGCAATTTGACCACCGGATGATTGCTTATGCGCTCACCGTGCTGATTGGCTGGCATATTTATCGTGTGCTGCAATCGGGCATGGGTGGCGCGGCGGCGGTGTCGGCCAAATGGCTGGGCGGAGCTTTGGCACTGCAAATCATTCTCGGCATTAGCGCGCTGATGCTCGCCGTGCCGATATCACTGGGCGCGGCGCACCAGCTGGGTGCGGTCGCGCTGTTGGCCATCGCGGTTACCCATTTGCATATTCTTTATAATCAGACCGCTTAGCGTACGGTAAATAATTACCAAATTTATAAGCCGTTGTTTTTACTTCATATTTCACTGTAATTAGGCATTGCAAACGCGCTCTGTGCAGCGTAAAACACCGCCAATGCTTGGAAAGCACCCATACTGGGTTTGTTTAG
>JAQWZC010000005.1 GCA_029253645.1 Alphaproteobacteria bacterium
GATTTACCCGCGGCGGTCGGGCCGATAAGCGCGAGAGAGCGTCCGGCCTGCAAAGACAGCGACACGCCTTTGACCGCCTCAAGCGCGCCAAAGCGTTTGACCAAATTCTCGACTGCCAGACGCGCCATTTCTTCTCCTTTCACAGCCTCATAAAGTGCCGTTTGGCGGGTCGATAGGATGGGGCACCAAATGCCCGCCCGCAATTTGCGTAAACTCAACCCCGAAGATAGGCCGAAGCTGCGCGGGCGACAAGACATGTTGCGCGTCACCCGCCAGCGCCACTGTGCCGTTTTGCATCACCACCAGCCGGTCGCAAAATTGCTGCGCCAGATTAAGCTCATGCAGCACCACCACCACCGCTTTGCCACTGGTGGCCTCGGCCCGCAGCAGCGCCATCACGGCCAACGCTCCCGCCGGGTCCAAAGATTGCACCGGCTCATCCAACAGCAAAACATCCGACCCCGTCGCCAAGAGGCGCGCCAAAAACACCCGCGCCTGCTCACCGCCCGACAGGCTGTCAATGCGCCGCTCGGCAAAGCCCGTGGCCCCGCATCGCGCCAAGGCGTCCTCAATGCGCGCCGCCGATTGCGCCGCGCTGAGACTGAGCGGCAACAGGCCGAGCGCGATAATCTCATGCACCAAAAGGGGCCAAGCCACGGATTGGAATTGCGGCATATAGGCGATGTTTTTGGCCCGCCATGCCGCATCGTCAAACGCGCCCTTGGCCGAAACCGCGCCGCCGTTGGGCGCGGCCAATCCGGCAGCGACGCGCAAGAGCGAGGTTTTGCCCGCGCCATTAGGCCCGACAATACCGGTCACTTGTCCGGCGGAAAACGCCGCAGAGACATTTTGTAAAACCGTTTTCTCACCGGCCATATATTGAATTTCGGCAAGCTCAAGCATGGCGCAACCAGCCCGTGCCGTGATTATTGGCGGGGAAAACATCAGGGTGCAATATCTCGGCGATAATCTGCGCCGATTGCAAAAGCCGCGGGCCGGGCCGATTGAAAAAATGATTGCCATTGACCAGATAGACCTGCCCGTCGCGCACCGCCCGCAAGGCCTGCCAATCATCACGCGGCGTCAGCGGGGCCAGCTCCTGCGCCGCGCGCTCAATGGAAAAACCGCACGGGCCGACAACAATCACATCCGGGTCGGCGGCGGCAATATCGGCCATGCTGACGGTCGGTGAATGCACGCCCTCTTGCCCCAACACCACCGCGCCGCCGGCGGCGGCTATGGTCTCGGGCATCCAATTGCCTGCGCCCATAAGCGGCACCGTCCATTCCATAAAAAACACTTTGCGCGTCGCCAATGCGGCGGTTTGCGCCCGCAAGGCGGCAAAGCCGGCGGCTATTTCCGCATTCAGATCGGCGGCTTTTTCTTCCACGCCCAAAGCCGCGCCGACGCGGTCAATATCCAACGCCACATCGGCCAATGCCATCGGCTCCAGCGAGACCAGTTGCGCCGCATCGGCCTCGGCTGTTGTGGCCAGCCAATCGCGCAAGGCGGCCGCCACCTCGCCCAAGCTGACGGCGCATAATTCGCATTGCGATTGGGTGATGACGAAATCGGGTTGCAGCGCGCGAATGGCATCGGCATCGAGCTTATAAACCGACACGCCATCCTCCACCAAAGCGCGCACATCGCGGTCAATGGTGGCGGCATCGGCCAAAGGGTTCATTTTCGGTTGGGTTAAGACGGGCAAATGCCCAAGCCCGAGCGGCCAGTCACATTCATGTGACCGGCCGACCAGTTTTTCGGCCAGTCCCAGCGCGGCGGCAATCTCGGTCGCGCTGGGCAAAAGGGAGACAATCCTCATGCCGACCATCCTAGCCTTTTCATCACCTCAAAAGCCATACGCCTAAAAGCTGGCGCTGACCCCGACATAAGCCGCGATGCCCGGTGTGCCAAAGCCCAATGCCGTTTCGTAATCATCATCAAAGGCGTTTTCGATACGCGCATAGACTTTACCGCCTGACAGCAATTCATACGAGATATTAAGATTCAGCAAGGCATAGTCATCCAATGGAACATCTGCATTAGCCGAAAAATCCGTATCAATAGTATTCCTTACCAACCTTAACTGCCCGCCAAGCTGAAGGTTTTCAGTGGCTGAGTGCGTAAGGGAAACATTCAGCGTATCCTCAGGGCGGCGAATATCACGGCTACCATCTACTTTTTCCGCATCTAACTTCGTGTAATTGGCGGTCACTTTGGTTGCGTCTGCGATCTGATAGACAAATCGCGCCTCATAGCCTTGCGACTTGCTGTCTCCATTAGACTGCATAGTCCTGCCGCAAGTGCTGGCGCCCGGCAAAAACAATCGGTTGATGCCAAGACAAGGTGCGTTTGTGTCAGACGGAACAAGGTTGCTGTAAATAATCAAGTCGGTAACCTCAATGTCAAAAACAGCCATTTCAAAGGAGGCGTATCTGTTCGGCTCAAATACAAGGGCGACATCAGAACTCTTACTTTCTTCTGGCTGCAAGTCAGGATTCCCACAAATACCATCTAAGCAATAGTTCCCTTCTCCAAAGTTTTCGTCGAGGCTTGGCGCTCGAAAACCATTGCCATAGCTGGCTCTAATGCCTAAAGGGCCGAACATTTTTCGACCAGCAATTCGGAATGTTTCAAACTTGCCAAACTTTTCATGGTCATCCTGTCGAATTGCGATGGAAGCACTTTGATCATTTGCTGAAGCATATTGAACAAGAGCGTATGCAGCATCTGTTGAAACTTCATAATGGCTACCATTAGCGTTGGTGAGCTCTTCATCCTCAGTTTCTATGCCAACCAAAACCTTGACCTCATCGGAAATATCAAAAATACCGCGATAACTTGCGGCATTGCGTTCCCCAGTCTTGGTAGTTTTGGAAAAGGAGTTGCTAGTTGTGATATCTTCACTATGCCCAAGGGACAAACTATGGCTCGCATTGCTTCCTTCATAAACGACGAGAGCACGCCCACCCAAAGCATCGAAATCTGTGAAATCGTCGATATCGTCGACAGGACCGCTGGTGTCGGTCTCAATCTCGCTGCTAATTGACCGCAAAGCCAAATCGACAGACAGCGCATCGGTAATATCGAGAACAAATCGACCCCGTGCACTCAGGCTCTCATATCCGTCTTCCTCGCTATTGCCGTCATTTTCATTGGCTGCCGAAATCCCATCGCTATCCACTCGTTTAATTGCCAAGCCATAGTCCAAATTATTGACTTCTCCTCGACTGGAAATCGCGGTGTTGAAAGTACCGAAAGAGCCAGCTTGCAAATCCATGTAGTCCTCATTCTCACCACCTACAGCGGTGAACATGCTAATGGCTCCGCCAATGGCTTCACTGCCATAAAGCACACCTTGCGAACCGCGAAGCACTTCAACGCTCTCTAGGCCATGCGTCGGCAGATAAGCCCATGCCGCTTGCTGGCTGGCCGGGTCATTAATTTGCACACCATCGACATAAACACCGGAATATTTGCCCGTCATGCCGCGCAAAAATACATTAGAGGTCGAGCCGGGCCCGCCCGATTGATAGCTGCTGACGCCTGCAACAGTTCCCAAAGCATCCTGCAAATAGGTGATTTGCTGGCGTTCCAAATCCTCCGCCGTAATAATATCGACCGACGCGCCGATTTGCGCCAAAGGCGTCGGAATGCCGGTGGCCGAGACGACAATTTCGTCAACCTCTTCTGCCGATAAAGGCGCCATAGGGGCAAGTGTGAGGGCCGCCATCAGTCCGAGACCGAGAGAGCCGCGTTGTAGTTTCCTCTTCATTTTTATCTCCCAAACAGAGTTAGAGCCGCGCAAGCCTGAGGCCGACGCGGCGGTTTCATCTGTCGTCTAAAACGGAGAGTCCGTCTCGCTCGGGTGCATCCCGCCCCATGCGAAAAAACGACCGGCCAAGGCAGGTTTCCTGGCTTGCGGGTCGCTGCCTCGGGCCGCCTTCCCCTTTTTCAAGAGT
>JAQWZC010000022.1 GCA_029253645.1 Alphaproteobacteria bacterium
CGCCACGCGAGACAATGCCGGTCATGCGCTCCGCCGTGAGCGGCACATATTTCAGCAACACACCGGCATGAATGGTGAAATAATCAACGCCTTGTTCGGCTTGCTCAATCAGCGTGTCGCGGAACATATCCCATGTCAGTTCCTCGGCCTTGCCGTCAACTTTTTCAAGCGCTTGATAAATCGGCACAGTGCCAATGGGCACGGGCGCATTTCTCAAAATCCATTCGCGGGTTTCGTGAATATGTTTGCCGGTCGATAAATCCATAATCGTATCGGCCCCCCAGCGAATGCCCCATGACATTTTATCGACCTCCTCACCAATTGATGAGGTGACCGCGCTATTGCCGATATTGCCATTGACCTTAACCAGAAAATTGCGCCCGATAATCATCGGTTCGGTTTCCGGATGATTGATATTGGCCGGAATAATGGCGCGGCCCCGGGCCACTTCATCGCGCACAAATTCGGGCGTTATCTCGCTCACCAGCTTGGCACCAAAAGCCTCGCCGCCATGTTGGCGGGTCAGCATGGCGGCCATTTTTTGCCCCTTATCACCGCTGGCGGCCAAGGCCTGCATATAGGCGTCGCGATTTTGGTTTTCGCGAATGGCGATATATTCCATTTCCGGCGTCACCATGCCTTGGCGGGCATAATGCATTTGGCTGACATTTTTACCGGCTTTGGCGCGGCGCGGCTGGCGCGTCAGATTAAAGCGCAAAGCGGCGAGCTTCTCATCATCCAATCTTTCCTGCCCATAGGCCGAGCTTGGCCCGGCCAAAATCTCAGTATCGTCGCGCCCCTCAATCCATGGCTGGCGCACCGCTTGCAGCCCGTCGCGAATATCAATTTTAACGCTCGGGTCGGTATAAGGGCCGGATGTGTCATAAACATAAACCGGCGGGTTTTCTTCTTCCATCTGCCCCGATTGCGCCATATCGGTCGGCGTCGGGTCTTGCGTGATTTTGCGCATGGGCACGCGAATATCATCGCGCGAGCCGGTGACATAAACTTTTTCGCTCATCGGCAGCGGCGCGATGGAGGCGTCATCAAGTCGGGCCTGGTCGCGCGAAAATCCGGTTTTCTTATCGGTTTTGGGGGCTTGTGACATGAGGCGGTTCTCTTTCCAAAATAAGCTCAAAAATAATCTCAAAAACAAGACCGGCCAAAGGGGAGAACGGGCGTGACGCCGACACTCCCTGCGGCGGCATTATCCGTAAACAGGTTCAAAGGGTGTGCTCTCACCGGCGCAAAATAAACAGACCGGACCCCTGTGCAATTAAGACCTTAGATTTGCCAATGCCGCGGCGCAAGCGCTATAGGCCCGGCCGAACAAAAAACCGGTGTGTTTTCAACAAAAAGGCTTGAAACGCCGAATTTTTAATGGTTACAATTAATGACGCAGGCGTCATATTTAGGCGCTGCCTTAGAATTGCGCCAAATAGGTGCCGAATTTATTGTGGGAGACCGACATGAGCGAAGCGATTAAAGAAGAAACCGTGCCCGGGCATGATTATGCCTATAACACGCCGCTGGAGGATTTGGATGTATCCAATCCGCATTTATGGCCATCGGAAGAAATGTGGCCGGTCTTTGAGCGCATGCGTAATGAAGACCCGCTGCATTACACGAGGGATGGCTGGACATCGCCGGACCGCACATTGAATGATGACCCGATTGGCCCGTTTTGGTCGGTCACGCGCTATGATGATATTATGGCCATTGATACGGACCATAAGCGTTTTTCTTCTGAGCCATCCATCGTGCTGCCCAATCAGGCAGAGGATTTCAAACTGCCCATGTTTATCGCTATGGACCAGCCCAAGCATGATGTGCAGCGCAAAACCGTGGCGCCGATTGTCTCGCCGATGAGCTTGGCTGAAATGTCAACGCTGATTCGCGAGCGCACCTCCAATCTGTTGGACACGCTGCCGGTGAATGAAGAATTTGACTGGGTCGATACAGTGTCGATTGAGCTGACCACAATGATGCTCGCCACTTTGTTTGACTTCCCGTTTGAAGACCGCCGCAAGCTGACCCGCTGGTCAGATGTCGCCACAGCCGGTCCGGAAACCGGTATTGTGGAAAGCGAAGAGCAACGCCGCGCCGAATTAATGGAATGTGTTGAATATTTCATGGGGCTTTGGCAGGACCGTATCGGCAAGTCGGGTAATGATATGATTACGCTGCTGGCCAATGGCGAAGAAACCAAAGATATGGATACGATGGAATATTTGGGCAATCTGATTTTGCTGATTGTCGGCGGTAATGACACCACCCGTAATTCCATGTCAGCCTCCATTTACGGTTCCAGCCTGTTCCCCGCCGAATGGGAAAAAGTGCGCGCCAATCGCGACCTTATCCCCAATGCGGTGGCAGAAATCATTCGCTGGCAGACACCCTTGGCCTATATGCGCCGCACCGCGCTGGAGGATGTCGAAATGCACGGCAAGACCATTAAGAAAGGCGATAAAGTCGCCATGTGGTATGTGTCGGGCAATCGCGATGAGCGGAAATTTGAAAACCCCAATGCACTGATTTTTGATCGCCCCAATGCGCGCAATCACATTTCATTCGGCTTTGGTATTCACCGCTGCTTCGGCAACCGTCTGGCAGAATTGCAATTGCAAATTCTGTGGGATGAAATGCTCAAGCGTTTCTCTAAAGTTGAAGTGATTGGCGAACCGAGCCGGAATATTTCCAGCTTCGTCAAGGGCTACACCAAAATGAACGTCATCTGTCGCGATTAGGCGGCATTGTTTATGTTGAATGATTGTAGTGGAAAAGTCGCATTGGTCACCGGTGCGGCAGGCGGTATCGGGCGCTCTTGCGCGCAAAAACTGGCCGAAGCGGGCGCAAGCGTCATTGTCACGGATATTGATGAGGCGGGGATTGAACAAACCGTCGCGCTCATTCAAGAGGCAGGCGGCACGGCGCGCGCTTTGGCTCAAGACGTCACCCAAGAGGATGTCTGGAGCGATATTATCGCCAATATTAAAGCCCATGAAGGTGGGTTAAATGTGCTGGTCAATAATGCCGGTATTGCCATTGGCATGTCGGTTATTGAGATGTCGCTAGAGGATTGGCACCGCCAAACCGCGATTAATCTCGATGGGGTTTTTCTGGGGTGCAAACACGCCATTCCCCTCATGGCTGAAAGCGGGCCGGCTTCGATTATCAATATTTCCTCCATTGCCGGTTTGCGCGGCGCGGCCGGTCTGGCGGGCTATTGCGCCACCAAGGGCGGGGTGCGCTTATTTTCAAAATCAGTTGCTGCCGAATGTGCCTCTGCCGATATGGCGATACGCTGCAATAGCGTGCATCCAGGCATTATCGACACGGATATTTGGGGCCGTGAAATTTCCGGCATTGCTGCCAATAATCCGCAGATGATGGCCCCGGGCGGCAATCGCATTGATATTAATTTGGCCGCGGCCAGCGTGCCCGGCGGCAAGCCCGGGCATCCCGATGATATTGCCAATGGCGTGGTTTATTTGGCCTCCGATGCCTCATCCTATGTCAACGGTTCTGAGCTGGTCATTGATTACGCTTTAACGGCGCGATAGTCTGTCGACAGTTTTTCACTGTGATGGATTTTTTTATGTCTGTTGACGGCATTTTTCCGGCCTTGCCGGATGATATTTACCTGATTGATAAGGGCAAACCGGCCTGTCTCATTCGCGCTTTAACGCCCGCTCTTTTGGCCGATTGGAAAAAAGGGCTGGCCGGGCCGCATCTGGCTTGGATGGAGACGGCGCATTTCACCGCCGCCGCCGGCGAGGTGTTATTACTGCCCGATAGCGCCGGTGGCTTGGAAGCGGTTTTATTGGGTCTGGGCAAAACTCCCGACCCGATGGCCTTGGCCGCTTTGCCGAAAAAATTACCCGCCGGTGCCTATCGCCTTGATGCCTCTGCGCCTGAGGCCATTGCCGATATGGCCGCCTTGGCTTGGGCGCTGGGGTGTTATCGCTTTGACCATTATAAAAAAACCAAACATGAGGGTGACTGGCCGCGCCTTGTGCTCGATAAAAGCACAGACCGCGCGCGCATTGACCGGCTCAATCGTGCGGTTTATTCGGCGCGCCATCTGATTAATACACCGGCGGCTGATATGGGCCCGGAGGCGCTGGAAGCGGTGATGTATCGCCTCGCCGCCGCGCATAAAGCCAAACTTAACGTCATTGCCGGTGATGATTTGCTGGCACAAAATTACCCGATGATTCACGCCGTTGGGCGCGCCGCTCAAGAGCCGCCGCGCTGTCTTGATTTGGTGTGGGGCAATGCGGATGCGCCCAAGCTGACGCTTATCGGCAAGGGCGTGTGTTTTGATACGGGCGGCCTGAATTTAAAGCCCGGCACTTATATGGATTTAATGAAAAAGGATATGGGCGGGGCGGCTTTGGCCATTGCGCTGGCCGATGCGGTGATGGACGCGCACTTGCCGGTGCGCCTGCGCCTGATGATTGGCGCGGTTGAAAACGCCATTGGGCCGGATGCGTTTCGCCCGGGCGATGTGCTGCCCAGCCGCAAAGGGTTGAGTGTCGAGATTGGCAATACGGATGCGGAGGGCCGTTTGGTGCTGGCCGATATGCTGGCCGAGGCCGATAGCGAAAGCCCTGACATGATGGTTGATTTCGCCACTTTGACCGGCGCGGCGCGTGTCGCCATGGGGCCGGAAGTGACGCCGTTTTATACCCATAGCGATGGGTTGGCCGCAGGGCTGAGTGCGGCGGCGGCGGCCACGCATGACCCGCTTTGGCGCATGCCGCTTTGGGCCGGATATGATGGCTGGCTCGACAGCTCGATTGCCGATGTCAGCCATATCTCATCATCGCCCATGGGCGGCTCCATCACGGCTGCTTTGTTTTTGGCGCGCTTTGTCGAGAGCTGCCCCGATTGGGTGCATTTCGACACTTATGCGTGGAACGCCAAAGCCCGCGCCGGCCGTCCGGTGGGTGGCGAGGCGCAAGCCATTCGCGCGGTTTATGATTATTTGGAAAGCCGTTTCGGCGGGCGCTGACATGCCAGCACAAAAGCCAGACCCGCGCCTCAACCCTTGGCGCGATGATTTAGCCGCCGCCCATCTTCGCGGCGAGATTGACGCGCCGAAATTTGTCGATGGCGTGGTCAAGCAAGTGACCTCGCCCGTGGCCACTCTGCGCCGCAGTCCGGCGGATGGCGCCATGCAGGATAGCCAGCTTCTTTATGGCGAAACATTTCGGATTTTTGAGGAAAAAAACGGCTGGGCATGGGGTCAAGCCGAGGCTGATGATTATGTCGGCTATGTGCCCGATAATGCTTTTGCCGCGCCGCAAGCCGTCAGTCACAAGCTGGCCGTGCCGCGCAGTTTTATCTATCGCACCCGCAATATTAAAAGCCGCCCGCTCATGGCCATTTCATTCGGTGCCAAGCTGAGCGTGGTGGCCGAAAAAGACGGCTTTGCACAATTGGCGCATGGCGGTTTTCTTTATAGCGCGCATATGGTGGCGCATGACGTCTTTGAGGTCGATCCGGTGGCCGTGGCGCGGCGGTTTATCGGCGCACCTTATTTATGGGGTGGGCGCGAGGCGACCGGCCTTGATTGCTCGGCTTTGGTGCAGGCCGCTTTGGTGGCCTGCGGCTATGCTTGCCCGCGTGACAGCGATATGCAGCAAGCGGCATTGGGGCAGAAAACCGACAGCCCCGCTTATGGCGATATTGTGTTTTGGAAGGGCCATGTCGGTTTTATATCGGGCGATAATCTGTTGCTGCATGCCAATGCGCATAATATGGCGGTGGCGGAAGAACCCTTTGATGCGGCTTGCGCGCGCATTGACGCCGCCGGTGGCGGGGCGGTGAGCTGCATCAAGCGCTTGGCGTGAGCAAATCAGCCGTCTAATGCGGCGGCCAGCAATTCTTGCGTATAGGTTTCTTGCGGGCCGGTGAAAATCTGCTCGGCCGCGCCTTCTTCGACACAGACCCCGTTTTGCATCACCATGACGCGATGCGACAGGGCGCGCACGACTTTTAAATCATGGCTGATGAATAAATAAGTCAGGCCTTTTTCAGCCTGCAAGCGGCGCAGCAGCGCAATGATTTGCGCTTGCACGGAGCGGTCAAGCGCGCTGGTCGGCTCATCCAAAACAATAAATTGCGGCGATAAAATCAGCGCGCGGGCAATCGCAATGCGCTGTCTTTGGCCGCCTGAAAATTCATGCGGATAACGCGCCGCCATGGCCGGTTCAAGTTCGACCTCGCGCATAATCTCATGCAGGCGGGCCTCAATCTCTTGCGCGCTTAAATGCGGCTCATGCAGGCGCAGCCCCTCGGTAATAATATCGCCGACACTCATGCGCGGGCTGAGCGCGCCAAACGGGTCTTGAAACACAATCTGCATATGGCGGCGCAAAGCGCGGCGCGCTTTACGCGACACGCCGATAATATCCTTGCCGTCCAAACGCGCTTTGCCTTCGGCGCGTTGCAGCCCCAAAAGCGCGCGCCCCAAAGTGGTTTTGCCCGACCCGCTTTCGCCGACAATGCCGAGTGTCTCGCCGCGATTGACGGTGAAGCTGATATCGGTCACCGCCTTAATATGGTCGCTGGTGCGGCGCAAAAGACCGGTTTTAATCGGAAACCAAATGCGCAAATTATCGGCCTCAATCAGTGGCTCGGTTTTTTGTAAAGCCGGGGCCGTGCCGCTCGGCTCGGCATTGATAAGCTGCTTGGTATAGCCATGTTGCGGCGCGTCAAAAATCTGCGCCACCGGCCCGTCTTCAACAATATCCCCATCCTGCATGACATAAACCCGCTCGGCCATTTTCTTAACCACGGAGAGGTCATGGGTGATGAGCAAAATCGACATGCCATATTCGGCCTGCAAATCCTTCAGCAGGTCGAGAATTTGTTTTTGAATGGTCACATCAAGCGCCGTGGTCGGCTCATCGGCAATCAATAAATCGGGCTGATTGGCCAGCGCCATGGCAATCATCACACGCTGTCTTTGCCCGCCCGATAATTCATGCGGCAGGGCATTCATGCGTTTTTTGGCATTGGGAATCCCGACACGCGCCAATAGGCGCAAGGTTTCCTCACGCGCCTCTTGGCGGCTGCGCCCTTGATGAATTTCAATAATCTCGGAAATTTGCTTTTCAATGGAATGCAGCGGATTGAGCGAGGACATGGGCTCTTGGAAAATCATTGAAATGCGATTGCCGCGCACGGTGCGCATCACATGCTCGGGCTGGGCCATTAAATCGACATCGTCAAAATATACTTTGCCGGCATCATGAAAGGCGGTCGGATAGGGCAGCAGGCGCAAAATAGATAAGGCGCTGACCGATTTGCCCGAACCGCTTTCGCCCACCAAGCCGACGGTTTCGCCATGGCCGATGCGAAAGGAGATATTATTCACGGCGGTGGATTTTTGCCCATCACTGATAAAGCCGACCGAGAGATTTTCAATATTTAAAAGCGCTGTCATGGGCGGCCTCACATTAAGGTCTTGCGCGGGTCAAACGCGTCGCGCACCGCCTCGCCGATGAAAATCAGCAGCGACAGCATAATGGCAATGGTGAAAAAGCCCGATAGGCCAAGCCAGGGCGCTTGCAAATTGGCTTTGCCTTGTGCCAGCAATTCCCCCAATGAGGGCGAACCGGGCGGCAGGCCAAAGCCCAAAAAGTCGAGCGAGGTGAGGGTGGTGATGGACGCATTGAGGATAAAGGGCATGAAAGTCAGTGTCGCCACCATGGCATTGGGCAGCAAATGGCGGCGCATAATGGTGGTGTTGGAGACGCCCAAAGCGCGCGCCGCTTCGACATATTCAAAATTGCGCGCGCGTAAAAACTCGGCGCGCACCACGCCAACCAGCGCGACCCATGAGAATAATAATAAAATGCCCAGCAAAATCCAAAAGCCCGGCTCAATCACCGCGGCGATGATAATCAGCAAATAAAGCGACGGGACCGAGGTCCATATTTCGATAAAACGCTGCATGGTCAAATCGGTCCAGCCGCCGAAATAGCCCTGCACCGCACCGGCGGCAATGCCGATAATCGAGGAGGCAATGGTCAGCGCCAGGCCAAAAAGCACGGAAATGCGAAAGCCGTAAATCAGCCGCGCCAGTACATCGCGGCCTTGGTCATCCGTGCCCAGCCAGTTTTCCGCGCTGGGCGGGGCCGGGGCCGGACGGTCGAGATTAAGATTAATCGTGTCATAGCTGTAGCGCAAAGGCGGCCAAATAATGAAACCGTCTTTTTCGCCATCCGCGCCCTCAATCAGCGCCACCACATAAGGGTCGCGATAATCGGCCTCCGTGGCGAAATCGCCGCCAAATTCGGTTTCCGCATAGGCGCTGAAAACCGGCATGTAAAACTGCCCCTCATGGCGAATGAGCAGTGGCTTATCATTGGCCAGAAATTCCGCAAACAGGGTGACAAAAAATAAAATGGCAAACAGCCATAGCGAAACAAGCCCGCGCCGATTGGCTTTGAAATTGCGCCAGCGTCTTTGGTTGAGCGGCGAAAATGATTGCAAGCGCGCGCCCATCAGCCTTGCCCTCGTGCTTCAAAATCAATGCGCGGGTCAACCCACATATAAGTCAGGTCAGAGACCAGCGTGACCACAAGGCCGATAAGCCCGAAAATATAAAGCGAGCCAAACACCACCGGATAATCGCGATTGATAATGCTCTCATAGGCCAATAGGCCCAGCCCATCGAGCGAGAAGATTGTCTCAATCAGCAGCGAGCCGGTGAAAAATGCGCCGATAAAAGCCCCGGGAAAACCGGCAATCACAATCAGCATGGCATTGCGAAACACATGGCCGTAAAGCACGCGGGTCTCATCCAGCCCTTTGGCGCGCGCTGTGACGACATATTGTTTGCGTATCTCATCCAGAAAGGCATTTTTGGTGAGCAATGAAGTGGTGGCAAAACCGGCAATGGTCATAGCCAAAACCGGCAGGGTAATGTGCCAGAGATAATCGCCAATTTGGCCCAGTCGGCTCAGTTCGTCAAAATTATCCGAGGTCAGGCCGCGCAAGGGAAACCAATCGAGATAAGAGCCACCGGCAAACAGCACAATCAGCATCACCGCAAATAAGAAGCCGGGAATGGCATAGCCGACAATAATAATCGCCGAACTCCATACATCAAAGCGCGAGCCGTCGCGCCGCGCTTTGGCAATGCCGAGGGGAATGGAAATCAAATAGGTGAGCAGCGTCGTCCATAATCCCAAAGTGATGGAAACCGGCAGCTTTTCCATAATCAAATCCGTCACCGGAATATCGCGATAATAACTCTCGCCAAAATCAAAGCGCGCATAATCGCCAATCATTTTCATAAACCGCTCATGCACGGGCTTATCAAAACCGAATTGCGCTTCCAATTCGGCGATAAATTCAGGGTCGAGGCCCTGCGCGCCGCGATATTTGGAATTGACCGAGGCTTGCGCGGCAATATTGCCCCCCATCGCCCCGCCATCCTGCGTGCTGGTAAAGCGCGAAGTGGCGCTGACATCATGGCCTTGCAATTGGGCAATCACCCGCTCCACCGGCCCGCCCGGCGCGAATTGCACAATGGCAAAACTAATCGCCATAATGCCGAAAATAGTCGGCACCATCAGCAATAAGCGGCGAAGAATATATGCGGCCATATTATTGTTTTTCCTTCCACCAAATGGTCGGGAAGCCGAGCCCGTGTTTGGGCATATTAGCGGGACGGACAAGGCCTTGCCAATAGGCAAGACGCTCATGCGGCGCGTGCCATTGCGGCATGACGTAATGATTGGAAATCAGCACGCGGTCGAGGGCGCGGGTTGCGCTGACCAATGCGGCGCGGGATTTGGCGAAAATAAGTTTTTCAATCAGCACATCGACGGCGGCGTTTTTAATGCCGATATAATTGCGCCCGCCCGGTCGGTCGGCGGCGGCAGATGACCAATAATCGCGTTGCTCATTGCCGGGCGATAGGGATTGCCCGAAGCTCATCACCACCGCATCATAATCATAATTGGTGACGCGATTTTGATATTGCGTCGGGTCAATAGTGCGTATTTTGGCGTCAATACCCAGCTTGGCGAGATTTTTCACATAGGGCGCGACAATGCGCTCAAAGGCGGGTTGCACCAGCAAAAACTCAATGGTGAAAATCTCGCCATCTTTTTCCAGCTTGCCGTTTTGAATGGTCCAACCGGCTTTTTCAAATAAGGCGCGGGCGGTGCGTAAATTTTGGCGAATATTGCCGCTGGCATCAGTCACCGGATTTTTAAAGAGCGGCGCGAAGGTTTTGGCCGGCAGCTTATCGCGCAAAGGCTCAAGCAGTTTTAATTCAGCTGCTGAGGGCGCGCCTCGCGCGGCCAATTCAGAGCCCTGAAAAAACGAGCCGGTGCGCGCATATTGCCCGTAAAACAGGTTCTTTTTGGTCCATTCAAAATCATAAGCCCAGTTCAGCGCCTCGCGCACATGGATATTGTCAAAGCGCGCCCGGCGCAGATTAAACACAAAACCCTGCATGCCGGAGGAGTTTTCCAGCGTCACGGTTTCCTTCACCATAGCCCCGCTTTTGACCGCAGGCGTATCATAGCCGGTGGCCCAAATGCGCGATGAAAACTCGCTGCGATAGTCAATTTCTTGCGCTTTCAAGGCCTCAAAGGCCACTGTGTCATCGCCGAAATAAATATATTTTATGTCGTCTATATTATGTTTGCCGCGGGCGACATTTAAATCCTTGGCCCAATAATCATTGCGGCGTCGATAGGTGATGGAGCGGCCCGCTTCCAGCTTGGCAATTTTATAAGGGCCGGATACGGGCGGAATTTCCAATGTCGTATCGGCCAGCGAGCGGCCATTGGCGTTCCAATAGGCTTTTTTCAAAATCGGCAATTGACCCAAAATCATCGGCAATTCGCGATTGCCCGTTTGGCCGAAACGAAAGGTAATCTCATGCGTATTGGCGCTGTCATAGCCGACCACATCGGCATAATAGGCGCGGTAAAACGGATGGGCTTTTTTGAGCGCGGTCAGCGAAAAGGCGACATCATCGGCGGTGATGGGCGTGCCGTCTGAAAACCGCGCTTGCTTGTTCAGCCGAAAGCTGACCGAGCTGAAATCATCGGCATGTTTCACCGCCTCGGCAATCAGCCCATAAGCGGCGCTGGCTTCGTCCAAAGAGGCGCTCATCAGCGTGTCATGCATCAGCCCCAAGCCGGTGACCGTATTGCCCTTAATGGTAAATTGATTGAGATTGTCAAATGAGCCAATCGCGGCAATGCGCACAGTGCCGCCCTGGGGCGCGTTTGGATTGACATAAGGAAAATGCGCAAAGCCCTTGGGCAAATCGGGTTGACCGAAAAGCGACAGACCGTGCTGCCAGTCCGCCGCTTTGGATGGCGTCATCAGCAAAAACGGCAAAAGCAGAGCGGGTAAAAACCGATATTTCATAAACACTCCCGGGGTCCGGCCCGATGGTAAATGGCGGGCCAAGGCATCGAAGCAAAAATAAAGGCCGCGCACAAGATGAGTGTCGCGGCCTTTTGAAAGGGGGGAAACAGGCTTATTTCAGGCTGTCGAGATAGGCGATAATATTGGCGCGGTCTTTGGCTTTGCGTAAGCCCGCAAAGGCCATATTTGTGCCGCTCGCATATTTTTTCGGATTTTCCAAAAAGCCGTTCAGCGCCTCATAATCCCAAGCGCCGCCCAAGCCGGATAAGGCGCCCGAATATTTAAAGCCGCCATGTTCGCCAATGTTGCGGTCAACGACGCCATAAAGAGCCGGGCCGATTTTATTGGCCCCGCCGGCGTCAAAGCTGTGGCAAGACACGCATTTTTTAGCGACTTTCATGCCTTTTTCAATCGAGGCTGTGGCCAGCATATCGCCAATCGGCACAATCTCTTCAACCACGGCCGCCACGGCGACCGTGCCTTCTTCCTCAACGCCCTCAACCACATAGGCTTGTGGGTCGGCGGGGTCGGGGTCATACATCACCGAACCGAGATTTTGCACACCGAGATAAACCAGCAAGGTAAATAACACGGCACCGGCGATTTTATTGAGCTCAAAACTGTCCATTATTTCCCCCAAAAAATGCGAAAGGACATAAATAGTAGGACGCAAAACGACCTTGATTTGGGCCGCACCTTACGCAATTTCAGCCATCAACCCTATTGATTCCGCTTGCGGCCTAGCGTCGCACAGATTAGGAAAAGAACCGGTGAGTCGCAACTCTACCCAAACCATTTTCGAATTGGCGGAGTAAACAGCACATGATGGGTCAAAACCCGATAATTCTCATTCCGGCACGCATGGCCTCCATGCGTCTGCCGAATAAACCCTTGGCACCCATTTGTGGCTTGCCAATGATTGTGCAAGTGCTGAAACGCGCGCAAGAGGCCGATTGTGGCCGCGTTGTGGTGGCTGCGGCCGAGGCTGAAATCGCTGAGGCGGTCACTCAAGCGGGCGGCGAGGCCATATTGACTGATCCGGATTTGCCGTCAGGCTCTGACCGCATTCACGCCGCGCTGCAAGCGGTTGATGCACAAGGCCGCCATGATGCGATTATCAATCTGCAAGGCGATTTGCCGACTTTGGAGCCGCAATTGGTGCAAGATTGTTTGGCCGCGCTGGACGGCGCAGATATGTCCACCTTAGTGGCCGAGATTACCCAAGCCAATGAGCGCGATAATCCGAATGTGGTGAAAGCCGTGCTCAGCCCGCGCGGGCCGCAATTGGGCCAAGCGCTGTATTTCACCCGCGCCACTGCGCCATCGGGCGATGGGCCGCTTTATCACCATATCGGCATTTATGGTTATCGGCGCGCCACGCTGGATAAATTTGTTGCCCTGCCGCCATCGCCGCTCGAGCAGCGCGAAAAATTGGAGCAATTGCGCGCGCTGGAAGCCGGTTTCACCATTCACGCGGCGATTGTCGATACCGTGCCTGTGGGTGTTGATACGCCGCAAGACTTGGCGCATGCTGAAGCGGTGTTAAGAGAGCAAGCCAAATGAGTAAAATAGCTTTTCAAGGCGAATTGGGCGCCAATAGCCATATTGCCTGTGTCGATTGTTATCCCGACATGGAGGCCATGCCCTGCGCCAGTTTTGATGATGCTTTTGCGACCTTGCGCGATGGCACGGCAGCATTGGCCATGATGCCGGTTGAAAATACCGTGGCCGGACGTGTAGCCGATATTCACCGGCTTTTGCCCGGCTCCAAATTATATATCATTGGCGAGCATTTCATGCGCGTCAATCATTGCCTTTTGGCCCTGCCTGAAGCGCAAGAATCTGCGCTGACCCATGTGCACAGCCATGAAATGGCTTTGGGACAATGCCGCAATCTCATCGCCGAATTGGGACTGACCGCACAAGTCGCCGCCGATACGGCAGGCAGCGCGCGCGATTTGGCCGCCGCTCAAACACCGACCCATGCGGCGATTGCCTCCAAGCTGGCGGCAGAGATTTATGGTCTGAATGTGTTGCGCGAAAATATTGAAGACAGCGCCAGCAATACGACCCGCTTTCTCATCATGTCGGCCACGCCCGATGATGCCGAGCCGGATGAAGCGCATGTGATGACCAGTTTCGTCTTTCGTGTGCGTAATGTGCCGGCGGCGCTTTATAAAGCTCTGGGCGGATTTGCCACCAATAAGGTCAATATGACCAAGCTGGAGAGCTATCAGCCCAACGGCTTTTTGGCGACGCAATTTTATGCCGATATTGAAGGCCATCCGGAAAGCGAGCCGGTGCGTCAAGCGCTGGAGGAGCTGAGTTTTTATTGTTCGGAAATGGATATTCTCGGCGTCTATAAAGCCGCGCCGGAACGCGCAGCCTTGAAAGACGCTTAGGCGCGCCGCCGCATCAGCTTTATTTGCCGTTTATTGGCCTGATGCAAAAGCCTGCATGAGCTGGTGCGCGATGGCCATTTTCGGCGGCACACCCAGCGGGCCATTGCCTTGCATGGAGGAGATGACATCAGCGCGACTGACCCAGCGCGCTTCTTCCAACTCGACCTCATCAACCGTGACCTCCAGCGAACTGGCCTCGGCCATGCAGCCAATCATTAATGAGCCGGGGAAGGGCCAGGGCTGTGAGCCTAAATAAGTGACGCTGTTAATCTCCAGACCGGCCTCTTCTTGTAATTCGCGCGCCACGGCTTCTTCCATGGTTTCGCCCGGTTCCATAAAACCGGCCAGCGCGCTTAACATGCCCTCGGGCCAGCCGCGTTGGCGGCCCAGCAAGCACTGGTCTTCATAAGTCGCCAGCATAATCACCACCGGGTCGGTGCGCGGAAAATGCTCGGTGCCGCAATTGTCGCAAACGCGCTTATAGCCGCCTTCCAACATATTGGTGGGGGTGCCGCATTGGGCGCAAAACGGATGGCGCAAATTCCAATCCAACATGCCTTTGGCTTGCGCCAAAATGGCCAGCTCGGTGCGCGGCATATCACCGACGGCAGAGAGCGCGCGCAAATCTTCAAAAATCCCCATGCCTTTAAATGGCCCCATATCCTCAGGGCTGCTCATATGGCTGATATCGGCGGCGAAAAGCGGCTTGCCCCGCTTATTGAGGCCGAGAAACACAATCGCCATATCGGCGCGCCAGGCCTCGCCAAAAGCGGCTTTCGGCAAATAGCCGACATCGCGCCCATCGCCCGGTTGAACTTCCGGCAAGACAAGCGGTTGCAAATTCCACATGGGCACGATTAAGGCGGTCTCGGCAGCCAATTGGGCGGCCAGCCAATCGGCATTGCCGCGTTGGTGACCGGCGCGGTCCAGCGGATTATTGGCGAACATGATGGGGTTTTCGGCCAAAGCCATAAGGTCTCTCCTGTCAAACTGCGCCCGAGAGTGCCATTGCAATCTATCCCCGTCAATCAGTGGCAAAATAGCTGTAACTGTCGGCGCGCTCTGCTATAAGAAAGAGGAGAGATTGGCGGCAGACGCATCCCTCGCCAACCGGGTCAGATCCGGAAGGAAGCAGCCCTAACGAGTTCGGTGCGGGTTGCCTGTCCAGTCTCTCACCTCTCATGTCGCGGACTGAACCCGTTGGTGTCCCGAGGCGATAATGATGATTGTTACGGCAGCTTTGGGGCGATGATGACAGAACAAAATAAAATAGGCCAAAATAAAACAGGCCATAATGAAGATGACATGGTTCCGACGGATGCGCTCGCAGATGGCGATGATGGCTCCCAAGCCCCTGAATTTTCCGATGATGCGCCGGGCTTTGATGTGCTGGCCGATGCGGATGCCGATAATGATGTCGCGACAGATGGCAGCTATAAAGTGCTGGCGCGTAAATATCGCCCGCGCAATTTTGATGATTTAATCGGCCAAGAGGCGATGGTGCAAACCCTGACCAATGCGTTTGATAGCGGGCGCATTGCACATGGCTTTATGCTAACCGGCGTGCGCGGCGTCGGCAAAACCACCACGGCGCGTATTTTGGCGCGCGCGTTGAATTATCAAACCGAGACGATGAACGCGCCCAGTATGGGCTTGGCCGAAGATGGCGTGCATTGCGCCGCCATTATGGATGGCACGCATGTCGATGTGATTGAGATGGATGCCGCCTCGCGCACCGGCATTGGTGATATTCGCGAGATTATCGACAATGTGCGCTATACGCCCAGCGCGGCGCGCTTCAAAGTCTATATTATTGATGAGGTGCATATGCTCTCAAAAGCCGCGTTTAACGGGCTTTTGAAGACGTTGGAAGAGCCGCCCGAACATGTGAAATTCATTTTCGCCACAACTGAAATTCGCCAAGTGCCGGTGACCGTGCTGTCGCGCTGCCAGCGTTTTGACCTGCGCCGCTTGACGCTTGACGATACGCAAACCCTATTGAGCCGCACATGCGCTTCAGAAAATGTCGCCTTGCCCGAAGAAGCCTTGAAGCTGATTGCGCGCGCGGCAGATGGCTCGGCGCGTGATGCGCTGTCCTTGCTGGACCGCGCTTTGGCGCATATTGACCCGGACGGCTCGGGCGCGGTTGATGAGGCGACCATGCGCGGGCTTTTGGGGCTGGCAGACCGAGGCCGGATTTTTGACCTGTTTGATTTGGTCATGGCCGGTCAGGTGAGCGAGGCTTTGGCTGAGTTTGAAGCGCAATATGTTATGGGCGCCGATCCGGCGGTGATTTTGGCCGATATGGCTGAGCTGACGCATTGGCTGACGCGCTTGAAATTCGTGCCTGCGGCGCAAGAAGATATTGCCTTTTCGGCGCAATTGCGCGCGCGCGGCGTGGCTGCGGCGGAGACATTATCGACACGTATTTTGTCGCGTGTCTGGCAAGTGCTTTTGGCCGGAACCGATGAGGTGGCGCGCGCCGGTAATGCCCGCGCGGCGGCGGAAATGGTGCTGATAAGATTGGCGCATTTGGCCGATATGCCATCGCCGGAAGAATTGATTAAGCAATATGATGCCGCGCCGCCCGCTCCCGCATCAGGCCCAACATCAGGGGCATCTTCAGCTGCGCCTTCAGCTGCGCCTTCAGGGGCATCTTCGCCAAATGGCAGTGGCGCACCGCTTTCCTCCAATTCATCATCCGGCCCATCATCTGGAGCCTCTTCTCCGGTCGCCATGACGCAACCCCAATCCCAAGTTGACGCGCAAGCGCAAGCCGGGCCGGTTTTGCAAAATTTTCAAGCCGTGGTCGATATGATTGCGCAAAAACGCGATATCGGTCTGAAACATGCGCTGGAAAATGGCGTTCATTTGGTGAGCTTCGAGGCCGCCGCCGGTAACCGTGCCGGACGCATTGAATTACGGCTGGCCGAGGGTCAGGATAATGTGGCGCAGGAATTAACCCGCAAATTGCGCGATTGGACCGGCCAAAGCTGGGTCGTCTCTTTGTCGAAAGAACAAGGCGCGGCCACTATTGGCGCGGTTAAGCAAAGCGCCGCCGACCGCCGCGAGGAAGCGGCGTTAAAAGACCCGTTCATCAAAAGCGCATTGGCCGCTTTTCCTGATGCCGAGATTATCGCCATTAGTGATTTTGACGCCGGTCTTGACGCTGTGGCGGATGATGGCGAGACGCCGCTTGATGATGGCGATGCCGCCAATGCGGATGCTGACGCTTAATGGCCGGCGCTGAAATTGAAAATTTGGTGAAGCTTTTGGCGCGCCTGCCCGGGCTGGGTCCGCGCTCTGCGCGCCGCGCCGTTTTGCAAATGATGCGGCGGCGCGAAACCCTGCTCGACCCGCTCAGCGATGCGCTGCGCGTGGCGCAGGATAAAATCGTGACTTGCGATATTTGCGGCAATATTGACACCACCTCGCCCTGCACGATTTGCGCCGACCCGCGCCGCGACGCTTCGGTACTGTGTGTGGTTGAGGATGTCGGCGATTTATGGGCCTTGGAACGCGCCCAAGCGGTGAAGGGGCGCTATCATGTTTTGGGCGGCACTTTGTCGGCGCTGGACGGCATCGGCCCGGAGGAGTTGAACCTTGGCGGGCTGAAGCAACGCTGCGCGGATGGCGGGATTGGCGAGATTATTCTGGCCACCAATGCCACGGTTGAGGGGCAAACCACGGCGCATGTGATTACCGATATGCTGGCCGATAGCGGCCTCAGCATTACGCGGCTGGCGCATGGCGTGCCGGTGGGTGGCGAATTGGATTATCTCGATGATGGCACGCTATTGGCGGCGATGAAATCACGCCGCTAAGATGACGGGTTTAACGGTCGCGCTCATTGGACAGTAAATCGGGTGCGTCTGTCTCTTGCCCGTCTTCCACCTCCAGCGAGGTGATTTTCTCGCCGCGCGCGCTAATCTTCCGGCTCGAGGTTTCAATCTGCTCAATATCTTTTCCGGCAAGGTCAAAATGGCCGCGCAATTTGGCAATGCGCTCATCAATGCGCGTCACATCGCCCAAAAGGGTCTCGACTTCTTTTTGTATCAATCCGGCTTGCTGGCGCATTTTCACGTCGCGCATAATGGCGCGCACCGTATTAAGGGTCAGCGACATGGTATTGGGCGATACCGGATAGACCCGCAAGGCGCGGCATTTATCAACCACATCGGGCAGGCGCAAATGCAATTCGGAAAAGACGCTTTCCGAGGGTAAGAACATCAGCGCGGCATCGGCCGTCTCGCCGGAAATAATATATTTTGACGCAATATCTTGCGCGTGTTTCAGCGTGTCGGTTTTCATTTGCGTCAGCGCGGCGCGGGTTTGTGATTCATCTTCGGCGGCGCGCAATTTTTGAAAGGCCTCGAGCGGAAACTTGCTGTCCACCACCACCGGCCCGGGCGGATTGGGCAGACGGATAAGGCAGTCGGCGCGTTTGCCATTGGAGAGGCTGTGCTGAAAATCATAGGCGCTTTCGGGCAGGCCATCAGTGACAATATCATTGAGCTGCGCCTCGCCAAATGCGCCTCGTGCTTGCTTATTGTCGAGAATATGTTGCAGTTCGACAACTTGGCTCGACAGGGCGGTGATTTCTTGCTGCGCCTTATCGATCAGTGATAAACGCTCGCCCAAATCGCCCAATGATTTGGCGGTTTTTTCGCGTGTGGCGGTGAGGTTGTCGCTCATATTTTTACTCACCTGACCCAATTGCTCGGTCATGGTGCGGGCCAATTCGCCCTGTGTGCGTTGCTGGTTTTCGGCCAATTGCCCCAAGCGTCCGGCGAGCTGCCCTTGCTCGGCGCGCATGGCATCAATCTGCGCCAGCATTTGGGCGCGCAGGCCATCTTCACCCGTATCACGGCGCAATAGCGCGCTCAGCAGTGCGCCGCCACCCAAACCGGCCAAAACCGACAAAATAATCACCATCCATTCCATGAGGCGCATAGTGCGCCGATTCGCCCAGCCGGTTCTGCATCTCGCCTCTTTTGGATGGGGAATTTGATGCGGTCTTGACACAAGCTTGACACAAGCTTGACGGCGCAGCGCGCAAGGCGTATCTCAAAAGCATGACAATACGCCCGATTATTGAAGTGCCTGACCCGCGATTGAAAATCATTTCCGCTCCGGTAGCCGAAGTGACAGATGCGACGCGCGCGCTGATGGATGACATGTTGGAAACCATGTATGCCGCAAATGGCATTGGTCTGGCGGCGATACAAATCGGCGTGGCGGAACGCATTATCGTTATGGATATTTCTCCCTCAAAAGGCGAGGAAGAAAACGATAGTCAAGCCGAACAGGCTGAAGACGATACGCAAGATGATGCCGAAGCGGCCGAAGCCAAACGTTGGCGCGATTTGCTGAAGGATGAAAAGCCGCGCTTTTTCGTCAATCCTGAAATCACTTGGACGGCTGATGAGACGCGCAATTATCAAGAGGGCTGTTTGTCCGTGCCGGGCTTTTATGATGATGTGGCGCGTCCGGCCCAGTGTAAAATCAGCTTTCTGGATTATGATGGCAGCCCGCAAGAAATCGACTGTGACGGCCTCTTGGCGACCTGTATTCAGCACGAAATGGACCATTTAAACGGCATTGTTTTTCTGGATCATTTATCGCGGTTAAAGCGTCAAATGGTGGTTAAAAAGCTGCAAAAAGCCGAACGCGAAAAGGCCGAACAGGCCGTCCAAGCCTGAGCATTGGCCGGGTAAAGCGCATGGCTCACTCAATCGTTTTTATGGGAACACCGGATTTTGCCGTGCCCGCTTTTGAAGCGGTGCGCGCCGCGCATAATATCATCGCCGTTTATACGCGCCCGCCCGCCAAACAGGGCCGCGGCATGCAGCTTACTAAATCGCCCGTGCATCGCGCTGCCGAGGCGGCAGGCATTGAGGTTTTCACCCCGACAGGCTTGAAAGAGGAAGCGGAATTAAAACGTTTTCGCGCGCTAAAGCCCGACCTCGCCGTGGTGGTGGCCTATGGCATGATTTTGCCGCAAGACTGGCTCGATACGCCGAGCCGCGGTTGCTGGAATATTCATGCCTCGCTGCTGCCGCGCTGGCGCGGGGCCGCGCCGATACAGCGCGCCCTGATGGCCGGAGATGAAGAGACCGGTGTCGCCATTATGCAAATGGCGGCGGGGTTGGATACCGGGCCGGTGCTGCTTGAAAAACGCATCGCCATTGATGCGACGGATACGGCGCAAAGCCTACATGATAAGCTGGCCGCATTGGGCGGCGCGGCCATTGGCGCGGCGCTGACGCAGGCGGATGAATTGACGCCGCGCGCTCAAGCCGAAACGGGCGTCACCTATGCCGAGAAAATCGACAAGGCCGAAGCCAAAATTGATTTTACCCGGCCCGCCACTTTATTGGACGCGCATATTCGCGGCCTGTCACCTTTCCCCGGCGCGTGGTTTGAGGCCAATGGCAAGCGGGTGAAAGTGCTGGCTGCCGAGCCGCTGAGCGATGAGGGCGCGACCGCAACCCTTGCCGAGAGCGGCGCGATTTATTGCGGGGTCGGCGCATTGCGTCTGGTCACCGTGCAGCCCGCCGGTAAGGGCGCGATGAGCGGGGCGGATTTTTTGCGCGGGCGCGGTTTGGTGCCCGGCCAGAAACTGGACATATAATGCGCTATCGTCTGACAATAGAATATGACGGCTCGCCCTTTTGCGGTTGGCAAAGCCAACGTGATGGCGGCGCGGTGCAAGACGCGCTGAGCGCGGCTGTTTTAGGGTTTTGCGGCGAGACGGCGACGGCCTTTGGAGCCGGGCGCACGGATACCGGCGTTCATGCGCGCGGGCAAGTGGCGCATCTCGACCTCACATGCGCACCGCGGCCCGATAAATTAATGGCCGGTCTCAATTATCATCTCAAACCGCAGCCCGTGGCCGTGGTCGCGGCAAGCTGTGCTCAAGACGCG
The DNA here is from genome assembly GCA_029253645.1 of Alphaproteobacteria bacterium. GTDB lineage: Bacteria > Pseudomonadota > Alphaproteobacteria > RS24 > RS24 > UBA8337. The sequence goes on from JAQWZC010000022.1 coordinate 20,742, forward strand.
TTTGATGCGCGGTTTTCGGCACTGGCGCGGCATTATCAATATCGTATTTTGGCACGGCGCGCCGTGCCGGCTTTGGACCGCGCGCGGGTTTGGTTTGTCCCGCAAAAATTGGCGCTCGCGCCCATGCAAGAGGCGGCGGCGCATTTTATCGGCAAGCATGATTTTACGACCTTTCGCTCGGTGCAATGCCAAGCCAAATCGCCGGTCAAAACCCTGTCTGATTTAACGCTGACGCAAGAGGGCGAGGATATTACCATCACCGCCGCGGCGCGGTCTTTTCTGCACAATCAAGTGCGCTCGCTGGCCGGGGCTTTAAAACATGTAGGCGAAGGCAAATGGACGCCGGATGACGCACGCCAAGCGCTGGCCGCTGCCGATCGCGCGCAATGCCCGCCCGTGGCTCCGGCTTGTGGTTTGACCTTGATGCAGGTTGATTATCCGGCGGATATTTTGGCTGAACCCGAACCGACTGCGTAAAGCTGCGCGAAGCTCAGGCGAAATAGCCGTCCAATAGTTTTTCATAAATTTTGGCAAGCTGGCGAATATCATCCACCGGCACATTTTCATCGACCTTGTGCATGGTTTTGCCGACCAAGCCAAACTCCACCACGCGGGTGACGTCCTTAATGAAGCGCGCATCAGAGGTGCCGCCTGAGGTTGATAAAACGGGCGTGCGTCCGGTGACTTCTTCCACCGCCGCGCTCAATGTCTCAACAAACGGGCCGGGCGCGGTCAAAAAACAATCGCCCGTGTGAAACAATTCCAGCTCATAAGGCGCATCACATGCCGCCGCCGCACGCGCTTCATCCAAACGCGCCTTAATCCAAGCGCTGATTTTCTCGGCGTCCCAATGGTCATTATAGCGAATGTTAAATCGTCCGGTCGCCGTGGCCGGAATCATATTGGTCGCCTCATTGGCGACATCAATGCTGGTGATTTCCAGATTGGAGGGCTGAAAATGTTCCGAGCCGTCATCAAGCGGCGCGGTTGCCAAATGGCCCATAAGCGCGACAAGCTGCGGCACCGGATTATCGGCCAAATGCGGATAAGCGACATGGCCTTGCGTGCCGATGACGCGCACCACACCATTAACCGATCCGCGCCGTCCGATTTTAATCATATCGCCCAGCACATCCGGATTGGTCGGCTCCCCGACCAGACAATCATCAATAATCTCGCCCTGCGCTTCCAGCCAGCCAAGCATTTTGCGCGTGCCGTTAATGCTGGGGCCTTCCTCATCACCGGTGATGAGAAAGGAAATCGAGCCGGTCATATTCTCACGCGTGGCGCGATAGGCGGCGACCGCGGCGACAAAAGCGGCAATCGAGCCTTTCATATCGGCGGCCCCGCGCCCCCAAAGGGCTTGCGCGCGAATCTCACCGGCAAAGGGGTCGTCTTGCCAATCATCAATATCGCCGACCGGCACAACATCGGTATGACCGGCAAAGCAAATATGCGGGCCTTCGCTGCCCAAGCGGGCATAGAGATTATCAACCGGCGCCGTGCCGTCTTCCTCAAAAGGCAGGCGCGTGCAGCTAAAGCCCAAACCGCTCAAGGTTTCTTGCAAAAGGTCCAGCGCCCCCGCCTCGGCAGGGGTGACGGAGGGACAGCGTATGAGTTGCGCGGCAAGCTCAACAGGGTCGATGGTTTGGCTCATTGACTTATCCTAATCGCGCAACAGCTCATTAACCGAGGTTTTTTTGCGGGTCTGCGCGTCAACGGTTTTCACAATAACCGCGCAAGCCAAATTCGGGCCGCCATCCTCTGACGGCAAAGTGCCGGGCACCACCACCGCATAGGGCGGCACTTCACCGCGATAAATCGTGCCGGTGGCGCGGTCAATAATTTTGGTCGAACCGGAAATAAACACGCCCATGGATAACACCGCGCCCTCGCGCACAATCACGCCTTCGGCGACTTCCGAGCGCGCGCCGATAAAGCAATCATCTTCAATAATCACCGGACCGGCTTGCAGCGGTTCCAGCACGCCGCCAATACCGGCACCGCCTGAAATATGGACATTTTTGCCGATTTGCGCGCAAGAGCCGACCGTGGCCCATGTATCAACCATGGTGCCGCTATCGACATAAGCACCGAGATTGACAAAGCTCGGCATCAGCACAACGCCGGGCGCAATATAGGCCGAGCGGCGCACAATGCAGTTTGGCACGGCGCGAAAACCGGCCGCGCTAAAGGCGTCTGCATCCCAACCGTCAAATTTTGACGGCACTTTGTCCCACCAGCTTGTGCCTTGTGGGCCGCCGGAATGCGGGGTCATATCGTTTAAACGGAAAGACAAAAGCACGGCTTTTTTCAGCCATTGATTGACCTGCCAATCGCCGCTCTCGGCGGATTTTTCAGCAACGCGCAGCGCGCCGCCATCCAAAGTGTCCAGCGCGGCATTCACCGCATCGCGCACATCGCCCTGCGTGTCGGCAGAAACGCTCGCAATATCGTCAAAAGCGGCGTCAATCACTTGCTGCATGGTTTGAGTGTCCATCTGTGTCATCCTTTTCAACTTGTCACGCGAAGCCCTTATGTGAGCGGAAACTAGCAGCCCCGTGCGGCCAGTCAAGTTAGCCGGTAATTTTGCTTAAAAAGCCCGATAAATCATTGGTCTTATGGTGAATATGCGCGTCATTATGGCTGCGATATTCGGCCGGCATATTCATCGCTTCTAGCGTATCGCTGCCGCTTTCCTCAACCAAAATCGTGGTCATGCCAAGCGCATGGGCGGGCGATAAATTGCGCGCCATATCCTCAAAAAAAGCGGTTTTTTCCGGCACTAAGCCAAAGCGCGCCAGCATGGCCGGATAAATTTCAGGATTGGGTTTGGGGCTATAATCGCCCGCCACAATATCAAAAATATCCTCAAAATGAGCGGCCACGCCCAAGCGGTTCATCACCCGCTCAGCATGTTCAACCGTGCCATTGGTGAAAATAAATTTGCGCCCGGGGAGGGCGGCAATGGCGTCAGATAAGGTTGGGTCGGGCGGCAGAACCGAGACATCAATATCATGCACAAAATCCAAAAACGGGCCGGGCGGCATGCCGTGTTTGTTCATCAACCCGGCCAATGTCGTGCCATATTCACCCAGAAATTGCTTTTGCAGGCGATAGGCTTCGTCCTTGTCAACGCCCAGCGCCTCGCCAATAAAGGCGGTCATGCGCTTATCAATTTGGGCGAATAAATTTTGGCTGGCCGGATAGAGCGTATTGTCGAGGTCAAACACCCAGCCATGAATATCGGCAAAAGACTGCATAATTACTCCAGATTAATCGTCCACCGCCGCGCCGCGCCGGTGTCGATTTTTTTAAACCCATGCGTGTCATAGCCACGCGCCAAACAATTTTCTTCACCATCAATGGCAAAGCGCGTCGGCTTGGTACATAAAACGCGCTCGCCGCTCCAAATTTTGGCGCGGCCCGCTTCGCGCAGCAAGCGGCCTTTATCGGTCACCGCTTCGGCATAGTAAAAATAAAACCGGTCGCTCAGGCTTTCATTAATCACTTGCGTGCATTCATCAGCCGGAACCCGCATCCAGCCGCGACTGTGAAACCGGTCATTGCGTAATTGCGCAGTCGCGGCCCAAATCAAATGCGCCGTGCGATTGCATAAGGTCAGCCCGCGCTCACCGGCCTCGCTTTGCACGGTCTTAATCAGCTTGCCCAGCAGCGCATCGCCTTTCGGATTGCCTTTAACGCTATAGCGCAATTTATAAGCGGCCTCGGCCTCGCGTGTGCGTTGTCCGCCAAAGCCGTCAATCGCGCCAATCTCATATTGCAAATCCGACAGCAGACGCTGCAAACCGGCCGTGCGGGCGCGGCGGCGACCATAATTGCTCTTTTCGGTAAACTCCACCAAGCGGCGACCGGAATTGCCCGCAACAATGGCGAAATCCGCTTCAACCAAGCCACGGCGGCGGCAATCGCGGCGGCCCTCAATCGAGAAGCTGCGGTTTTCAGAGGCCACACAAAAACGCTCACTGCCATCAAACACCAATCCTTCGCCCGCATGGGATTCGTCGGATTTGGCATAAACATAGGCTTGCGCATCATCGGGCATATCGCTCAAGGCGGCTTTGCAGGCGCCGGGCAAAAGTTCTATCCAGCCCTCGGTTTTGCTGGCCACGCCTTGGCGCGCAGCGGCGGCCACTTGCAACACATAAGACGTTTCATTGCATAGCCGCATATCGGCTTTGGCGCTGTGCGGGGCCGAAAGGGCAAGACACGCAAAAATCAGGCCGATAAGGAGGAGAGGGGCGCGGCGCATTGGCTTACTCAATCAACGTGCCGGCACCCAGCTCGGTAAATAATTCCAGCAAAATCGCATGTTGCACGCGGCCATCCAAAATGGCGGTGGCGGTGACGCCGTTTTTCACCGCATCAATGGCCGTCTCCAATTTCGGAATCATGCCGCCCTGTGCCGTGCCGTTTTTAATCAGCCTCGCCGCTTGCGCTTTGGTGAGGCGTTCCATGAGCTTGCCTTTTTTATCCTTCACCCCATCGACATCGGTCAGCATTAACAGACGCTCCGCATCCAGCGCGGCGGCAATCGCGCCGGCTGCCGTATCGGCATTGACATTCAGCGTCTGCCCATTGGCCGAGGTGGCAATGGGCGCAATCACCGGAATAATATCCGAGGCCAGCATGACGTCGAGAATATGCGTATTGACTTTGGTCGGCGTGCCAACAAAACCCAGATTGACCGCTTTTTCAATATTCGAGGTCGGGGTTTTGGTTTTGCTGCGGGTTTTTTTGGCGACCAATAAATCCCCATCCTTGCCCGACAGGCCGACAGCCGTGCCGCCTGCCGCGTTGAGCGCGGTAACGATTTGTTTGTTAATCGCACCGGCCAGCACCATTTCGACCACTTCAATGGTCTGCGCGTCGGTTACCCGCAAGCCGTTTTTAAAACTGCTTTTAATATTCAGCCGTTCCAGCATGGCCGCAATTTGCGGGCCACCGCCATGCACAATCACCGGATTGACACCGGCCTGTTTCAACAGCACCACATCATGAGCAAATTGGCGCGCCAAAATATCATCGCCCATAGCGTGGCCGCCATATTTAACCACCACGGTTTTTTTGTCATAACGCTGCATGAAAGGCAGTGCTTCGCTCAGCACATGCGCTTTTTCCAGCCAATCCGAGGGACTGGCCGTTTTGCTTTTGCGTTTGCCCTTGGGCAATGATGTCGCTTTACCGGTCATATTATCCGCATTCACGCATATAAGTTTGCATTTCCTATCAGGCCTTATATCCCAATTCGGATAAATCAACCAGACTTGCAATGGCGGCGCGTATCAGGGCAATGCCATCGCCTTTTTCGCTTGAGGTGGCGATAATATCGGGATGCGCGGCGGGGCGTTTGGCCAGCGCGCTTTGCGTTGCCGCCTGCACGTGCTCCAGCGCATTTTTTTTCAGCTTATCGGTCTTGGTCAATATGATTTGATAAGACACGGCGGCGACATCCAAATCATCCATCATGGCGAGGTCGTTTTTCTTTAAGCCGTGGCGGCTATCCACCAAGACAAAAACCCGACGCAAATTGGCGCGCCCGCGCAAATAATCATTGAGCAATATATTCCAAGCGGCAATTTTGCTTTTGCTCTCGCGCGCATAGCCATAGCCCGGCAGGTCAACCAGCCAGGCCGCCCCCTCATTGCGTTGTGGGGCCAGCATGAAAAAATTCAACTCTTGCGTCCGGCCCGGCGTATTGGAAGTGCGCGCCAAGCCCTTCGTGCCGGTCACCGCATTAATCAGCGATGACTTGCCGACATTGGAACGTCCGGCAAAGGCAATCTCAATGCGGTCGGCATCTGGCAGGGCATCAAGCGCGACAACACCCAGCCGAAACTCGGTGCCCTGCGCCAATAACCAGCGTCCGGCCTCAATCAGCCCGTCGGCTTTATTTATCTGATCCGTCATTGCTGCCGCCTTCTTGCGCGGATTTGCGCCCGAAGCCGAGATTGGCCAAAAGCTCAATCTCAACGCCGTGACGGCGCATAATATAGCCTTGCTGCAAGAGCGAGAGGAAATTATTCCAAGCCCAATAAATCACCAGACCAGCCGGGAAACCGGCGAGAATAAAGGTGAAGAAAATCGGCAAGATTTGGAACATGCGCGCCTGAATCGGGTCGGGCGGCGGCGGGTTCATTTGCATTTGCACAAACATGGTCACGCCCATAATCAGCGGCCAAATACCGATGAGCAAAAAGCTCGGCACATCATAAGGCAATAGGCCGAACAGATTGAACAGCGAGGTCGGGTCGGGTGCCGACAAGTCTTGCACCCAGCCGAAAAACGGTTGGTGACGCATATCAATGGTCACGAATAAGACTTTATAAATCGAGAAGAAAACCGGAATTTGCACCAAAATGGGCAAGCAACCGGCCAGCGGATTGAGCTTTTCTTCGCGATAAATTTTCATTAATTCCTGCTGCTGTGCCTGCCGGTCATCCTTATGGATTTCACGAATTTGCGCCATGCGCGGCTGTAGTTTTTTCATTTTCGCCATGGTCTCATAAGAGCGACTGGCGAGCGGGAAAAAGGCCAGCTTAATCAAAATCGTGACCAGCAAAATCGCCAAACCATAATTGCCCAGCAAGCTGTAAAACAGTGCCAGAGCGGTAAACATCGGCTTGGTCAGGAAGTAAAACCAGCCCCAATCAATCAGCAGGTCAAAGCGCGTCACGCCCTCATCGGCATAGTTATCAATCAGGTCAACGCGCTTGGCACCGGCAAAAAACCGGCTGGTGCTTTCAAGGCTTTGGCCCGGCGCGATTGTTTCTCCGGCCAGCAGAAAATCACTGCGATAGGTCGGCAGGCCTGCGCCTTGGGTGCGTCCGGTAAAGCGTCCGGTAAATGCGCTGTCTTGCGGCGGCACAAGGGCGGCGGCCCAATATTTATCGGTCATGCCCAGCCAGCCGCCGGTTGCGGTTTTCTTGACCGGCCCGTCGCTGAGCAGGTCGTCATAATCAACCTCGCTCAGGCCTTCTTCGCCGAAAAAGCCGATAGGCCCTTCATGCAGAATAAATAAATCGGTCAGTTGCGGTGTGCCGGTGCGGGTAATTTGTCCGAAAGGATAAAGCGTCACGGCGGCGGCAGATTTATTTTCCGCATTTTGCGTGATGGTGAACATGAAGTTTTCATCCACGCTGATATTTTGCGTCAACACAATGCCTTCGCGCGTCACATGGCGCAGCGTCACCGGCGCGCCGGGCGTCAAACGCGAATTGCCGACCACTTCCCAAACGGTTTGTTCATCGGGCAGGGTAATCGGGCTATCGGGCGCGGCAACAAAACCGTGATGCGCCTGCCAATGGCCTTTCGCGCCCTCGCGTTGCAATAAAATCTGACGCGGCGCGTCTTCATCGGCATTGGCACCATAGGCTTTCAAAATCAAATCATCAAAGCGCGCGCCCATAAGCGCAATCGAGCCGGTCAATTGCGATGTCTCAACACTCAAGCGCGGTGCTGAGGCAAAACCCGCCGTGACTGCCGTGCGGGCCACTTGCGGCGCGGCACTTTCGGCTTGCGGGGTAATCTCACCGGCCAAATCATTTTGCGGGGCATCGCGCACGGCCGATGCGGCGGGGTCGGACGTATTTTCCGATATGCTCGCTTCGGCTTGTTGGCGCGCGCGCTCTTCTTCAAGGCGCGGTTCGGTCACAAAAAATTGCCAGCCCAGTAAAACGGCCAAGCTCAAAACAATAGCCATTAGAAAATTATTTTGATCATTCATCCTGCATATCCTTATGGGACTCATTTGGTGCGTCGGGCGCGCGGCTCTCATTGTGCAGCGCCTTTAAGGCGGAGCGTAAATCATTTTTCAGCATTTGCCATGGGCGCGGTGCTGTATGAACCCGCCCAATCATCACATAGTCGAAGCCGGCGCGTCCTTCCAGCGGTAAAATTTCTTGCGCGGCGGCGCGTAACCGGCGACGGGCCCGATTGCGGGCGACCGCATTGCCGATTTTTTTGCTGGCGGTCAGGCCAAAACGGACCGGCGTGGCTGAGGGTTCGTCTTGGGCGCGGGCGCGGGCTTGCACAACCATGCCGCGCCGCACTTGTTTTTGCGCCTTGGCGGCAGCCAAAAACAGACGCCGCACGCGCAAGCTAGAGAGCGCGTGACGAGCTTCAGTCATGAATTAATCTTAAAACCGTCTTAGGCAGACAGGGTTTTGCGACCGCGTGCGCGGCGACGGGCCAGCACCAAACGGCCATTTTTTGTGGCCATGCGGGAACGGAAACCGTGGCGGCGTTTGCGCACCAGATTGCTTGGTTGGAAAGTTCTTTTCACGTGTCCCACTCCTTAACAAACAGAAAATCAAAGTTTTTCTGTAATAGTCCTTGAATATCTGGGGCGGATGTAGCTAAAAAACGATGCAAAGTCAATCATATTGGGCAATAAGACTGTAGAAAGACGTGCGCCCTTGAAAAGGGCGTCAAATCAGGGTTTAAAACGGGCCTAACCCCGCCCCGCATGATGCGGGCAGAAGGACGGCGCATCTTTCGGGAATGGCGCAGCAGAGGATGAGCAGCAGAGGATAATCGGATGAGTGACAACAATAATAAAACGCCAAGCGGCGTAACCAAAAGATTGGCGCTCATTGGCGCCTTTGCGGCACTGATAGCGGCTTTTTTCGCCTATGATGTGGACGCGCTCATCAGCTATCAGGGTTTGGCTGAAAATGAAGCGGCGTTAAAACGCGCAGTCGCCGATAATCGGCTGGTCACCATATTGGCCTATATGGCGGTTTATATCACCGCTGTGGCATTTTCTTTGCCCGGCGCTTTATGGCTCAGCCTGGCCGGTGGGCTGATGTTTGGCACTTGGCAGGGCGGCTTAATCATTATTGTGGCGGCGACCATCGGGGCCAGCGGCTTGTTTATGGCGGCGCGTTATATCGTCGGGGACGCTTTGCGCGCCCGCGCCGGACCGTCTTTGCAAAAATTCGAGGCGGCTTTTCATCGCGATGCGTGGTCTTACATGCTGATTTTGCGCCTGCTGCCGATTTTTCCGTTTTTCATTGTCAATTTGGGCGCGGCATTGGTCGGGGTGCGCTTTCCGGTATTTTTGCTGACAACATTTTTTGGCATTATGCCGGGCACATTTGTTTTTGCCTCTATCGGCAATGGCATATCTGTGCTGCTGCAAGCCGGTCAACAACCCGATTTAGGCGTGATGAGCGACCCGCAAATTCTCGGCCCGCTGCTGGCCTTGGCCCTGTTATCGCTCGCGCCAATTATATGGCGGCGCTTTAAGGGTGCTGAAGACAATAATTCATAAGAAAGAGAGATGATGGCTCAACATATTAAAACCGATATTTGTGTGATTGGCGGCGGCTCAGGCGGATTGTCTGTGGCGGCCGGTGCGGCACAAATGGGCGCGCAAACCGTGCTGGTCGAAGGCCATAAAATGGGCGGCGATTGCCTGAATTATGGCTGTGTGCCTTCCAAAGCCTTATTGGCGGCGGCAGAACGGGCGCATATGGGGCGCGGTAATAAGCCGTTTGGTGTTGCCGCGACGCGCCCGAAAGTTGATTTCGCCGCCGTGATGGGGCATGTGCGCGAGACAATTGAGGCGATTGAGCCGGTTGATAGTGTTGAGCGTTTTAGCGGGCTTGGCGTGCGGGTGATTGAAGAAACCGGTAAATTTATCGGCCGCAATAAATTGCAAGCGGGCGATATGACGATTACCGCCAAGCGCTTTGTCATCGCCACCGGTTCGACAGCCGCCGTGCCGAATATTCGCGGCCTTAAATCTGTGCCCTATTTGACCAATGAGACGATTTTCACCCTGACCCGCCAGCCCAAACATTTGCTGATTATCGGCGGCGGGCCGATTGGTGCGGAAATGGCGCAAGCCTTTTGCCGCCTCGGCAGCGCGGTGACGCTTGTGGAAGCCGATGAGGTTTTGGGGCGCGAAGACCAAGAGCTAAGCGCGCATGTCAAAAGCCAGCTTGTCGAAGACGGCATTGAGCTGGTTGAGGGCGCGCGCATTGCCTCGGTCAAACAAATGGGCACGAAAACCTTGATGAAATTGCAAGGCGGCACTGAGATTGCCGGTGATGCGCTGCTGGTGGCAGCCGGTCGCAAGCCTAATTTGGACGCCCTTAATCTAGCCAAAGCCGGTGTCGCGGTCAGTGATGGCGCGCAGCGGCATATTAAGGTCGATAAGCGTTTGCGCAGCAGTAATAAAAAGATTTTCGCTATTGGCGATGTGAATGGCGGGCCGCAATTCACCCATGCGGCGGGCTATCAGGCCGGTTTGGTTATTCGCAATATTTTATTCTTCTTACCCGCCAAGGTTAATTTTGCGGCCTTGCCACGTGTGACCTATACCAATCCGGAATTGGCAGCGGTCGGCCTTAGCGAGGCTGAAGCGCGGGAGAAATATGCAGCGATTAAAGTTTTGCGCTGGCCGTTTGAGGAAAATGACCGCGCCCGTGCCGAGCGCGACATGCGGGGCATGGTGAAAATCATCACAACCCGCAATGGGCGTATTTTGGGCGCGTCAATTGTCGGCAAAGGGGCGGGCGATTTGTTGGCCCCTTGGACTATGGCTTTGGCGCAAGGTCTGCCCATATCGGCTATGGCGGGTGTCATTTCGCCCTATCCGACACGCGGGGAGGCGTCGAAACGCGCCGCCGGTGATTATTACACGCCGACGCTTTTTGGCCCGCGCACCCGCAAAGTCGTTGGTCTTTTATCAATGCTTCGCCGTTAACCTTTTGTTAAGCTTTACGCTGTAAAGTT
>JAQWZC010000029.1 GCA_029253645.1 Alphaproteobacteria bacterium
AACTGCCGGTTCGGTTATCATCGTGCCCGGTTATGGCATGGCCGTGGCGCAAGCCCAGCACGCGCTGCGTGAAATGGCGGCTGAGTTGAAAAAACAAGGCGTTAAAGTCAGCTACGCCATTCATCCGGTGGCGGGTCGTATGCCCGGCCATATGAATGTGCTGCTGGCGGAAGCCAATGTGCCCTATGATGAGGTGTTTGAACTGGAAGACATTAACTCCGAGTTTCCGCAAGCCGATGTGGCTTTCGTTATCGGAGCCAATGATGTCACCAACCCATCGGCCAAAACCGACCCGCAAAGCCCGATTTACGGCATGCCGATTTTGGATGTTGACCGTGCCTCAACCGTCTTGTTCATCAAGCGCGGCATGGGCTCAGGCTATGCCGGTGTGGAGAATGAATTATTCTTCCGCGACAACACGATGATGTTGTTCTCGGACGCCAAGAAAATGGTCGAGAATATCGTTAAGTCCTTCTAGACAAAACGCGCTCGACAAAAGAAAAGCCCCGCTGAAAAGCGGGGCTTTTTTATTTTGCAAGGGGCGTAAACTAGTATTTACGCTTGCCGATAACCAAGCCTTCGCGCTGCGCGGCCTTACGGGCCAGCTTGCGAACACGGCGCACGCTTTCCGCTTTTTCGCGGGCGCGTTTTTCCGACGGCTTTTCATAATGATTGCGGAGCTTCATTTCACGGAAGACACCTTCACGCTGAAGCTTTTTCTTCAGAACCTTATAGGCCTGATCAACATTGTTATCACGAACAGAAACTTGCACGTTTCATCACCTCTTCAAATTAAATTTCAACGACTCGAAAGCCCTTGAGAGCCATTCATGTAGCAAGTTGCCGCCTGCTTGTCTAGAGCCTTGTCTAGGGGCTGTATAGGGGCTGTATAGGGCTTAAGGGGCGCAAGCTGTGACCGTTTTGCGCTTGTCATAAGGCGCATTTGTGCCGATAGTCGCTGGCATGAGCGCAAACGACCCTTATTTGGAAACCCGCCACGCCGTGCTGGCCAAAGCCCTGCCAAATGTGGCCTTTGACGGCTGGTCAAAGGCCGTGCTGGCGGCGGCGATTGAGGCAGCGGACATTGAGCCTGCCATGGCTGAGCTATCCTTTCCGCAGGGTGTGGAGACGCTCATCAAGACCTATTCTGAGGCCGGAGATACCGCCATGCTGGCGGCATTGCCGAAGCCCGATAAGTTGAAAATACGCGAGCGCATTACCGAGGCGGTATGGCAGCGTTTGCTGGCCGATGCGGAGAATATCGAAGCGGCGCGCCGTGCGGCGGGTTATTTAGCCGTGCCCGGGCGGCAAAAATTGGCGGCAGATTTATTGTTTACCTCAGCCCATCATATGTGGCGATGGGCAGGGGATACGGCGACGGATTATAATTATTATTCCAAACGGCTGATTTTAAGCGGCGTCATAACCGCCACGCGGCTTTATTGGTTCGACGATAACAGCGATAATTTTGCCAATAGCCGTGCCTTTTTGGAGCGGCGGATTGAAAATGTCATGCAGTTTGAAAAAGTAAAAGCCAAGGCGAAAAACTGGTCAGAGAAAATGCACGGCGACAGCGCCCCTTTCGACGGGCTTATCGGTGCATTGGCCAAAATGCGCTATCGCAGCCATTAAGCCTTCGGCATGAGTTGGGTGACATGCCCCATTTTGCGGCCATCACGCGCCTCGGCTTTGCCATAAAGATGGATATAGGTGGCGGGCTGTGCGGCCAGCCCGTGCCATTGCTCAATTTCATCGCCTAAAAGATTGGTCATCACGGCGTTGCTATGGGCGCGGGCATCGCCCAAAGGCCAGCCGGCAATGGCGCGTATATGTTGCTCAAACTGGCCACAATGGCAGGCATCTTGGGTTAAATGGCCGGAATTATGCACACGCGGTGCAATCTCATTAATCAGCAAAGCGTCACCGACGACAAAACATTCAATCGCCAACACGCCGACATAATCCAAAGCGGCGGCCAGCTTCTCAGCGATTTGCGTCGCCTGTTTATGGGCGTCTGCGGGCAAAGCAGCGGGCAGGGTGGAGCTGTGCAAAATATGATGGCGGTGCACATTCTCAATCACATCATAGGCGGCGGTCGTGCCGTCTTGCGCGCGCGCCACCAAAATTGAAACCTCGCGTTCAAACGGCACCAGCTTTTCCAGAATGGCCGGTTGGCCGTTTAACTCTTGCAGCACGGCGGCGAGGTCGCTTTCGGCATCAAGCCGCCATTGGCCTTTGCCGTCATAGCCAAAGCGGCGGGTTTTCAAAATACCCGTGCCACCGGTTTCAGCCAAAGCGGTCGTCAGACTGTCCAAATCGGTAATATCGAAAAAGGCGGCGACGTCGAGGCCTTGCGCCCGCATGAATGATTTTTCGACCAAGCGGTCTTGCGCCACTTCCAATGCGGCGGCTGAGGGGAAGACGTTTTTGTGTTGCGCCAATTGCGCCACCGTCGTCACCGGAATGTTTTCAAATTCATAAGTCACCACATCGACTTGGGTGGCGAAGGCGGTCAGCGCGGCCATATCATCATAGGGCGCTTGCGTGAAGGCGGTGGCCACTTGCGCGGCAGGGCAATCGGCTTCGGGGCAGTAAATATGGGTTTTCAAGCCAAGCTCAGCGGCTGCGAGGGCAAGCATGCGGCCCAATTGTCCGCCGCCGACAATGCCGACCGTGCCATTGGGGGCGAGGATTGACTGCGGTGCGTCAGCCGTCACTGGGGGTCTCTTTAACCTCAGCCGTGCGTGCGGCGCGCCAGGCCTCAAGGCGCTCGGCCAAAGCGGCATCCTCATTGGCCAAAATGGCGGCGGCCAAAAGCGCGGCGTTTTTGGCACCGGCCTCGCCAATCGCCAATGTGCCGACCGGAATACCGGCGGGCATTTGAACAATAGAAAGCAGGCTGTCTTGCCCCGATAGGGCTTTGGACTGCACCGGCACGCCCAGCACGGGCACTGTGGTGAGGGCGGCTGTCATGCCCGGCAAATGCGCGGCGCCACCGGCACCGGCGATAATGGCTTTTAACCCCTTATCCTTGGCGGCGCGGGCATAATCATACATGCGGTCAGGGGTGCGGTGGGCTGAAACGATGTTAACCTCATGCGCGACACCCAATTCCTCGAGAATGTCGGCGGCGTGTTTCATGGTCGCCCAATCGCTCTGGCTGCCCATAATAATGCCGATTTTTGCGTCGCTCATAATTGCCTCCGCTACTTAAAATACCCTGCTCGCGCTGGGAAAGCGCGGGTATAGCCTGAATTATACACGCATGACAAGCCGTTTTGCGACAAATCGGTAATAATCACGCCTGATTTAAAAGGCCAAAAAACAATAGACACGCCCCTGCCAAACTGCCACGCTCACATGGTTACGGGAGGTAGCTATGACCATCAAGGCTCGCCTCACAAGTTTGACGCGTCAGCACCTTGAACTGGAAGAGGAAATCCGCGACCGACAGGCGGGGTTATCCGAAGACCGGCTCGATATTTGGACGCTGAAGCGCAAAAAACTTGCTCTTAAGGAGCAAATTGAGGCCTTGCGCCAGCAGGCATAAGCCTGCGGTGAATTAAGATTTAAAAACGTCCTCGGGGCGTAACGCTTCTTCTGTGTCTTCTTCCGGCGCAGGCGCGGGGGCATCTGCAAACACATTGGAATCATCAATCGGCGCTGTCGGCGCGGCAGGCAATTCCGGCGTGTCCGGCACATCTTGAACAAGCGCCGTGGTTTCCGTTGCGTCTTTCAGCACTTCACCATTTTTAGCGGCTTCACGCGCCAAACGTTTTTGGCGGCGTTCTTCGCGCTTGGCGGCTTTGGCGACATAATCATCAAGCTCAATTTGGCTGCACATGCCCAAAGTCACCGGATCAAGCGGCGTGATATTGGCCATATTCCAGTGATTGCGCTCGCGCACACTCTGAATGGTCGGCTTGGTGGTGCCCACCAAACGGCCGATTTCGGCATCATTTAATTCCGGATGATTACGCACCAGCCAAGCAATCGCATCGGGGCGTTCTTGACGTTTGGAAAGCGGTGTATAACGCGAGCCCTTGCGCGGCTTGGGGGCGGGAATATCGCGCTTGGCGTCGGCCAATTGCAGTTCCGCTGTCTGGTCATTGGTGCAGCGTTCAATCTCATCGCGGGTCAATTGACCATTGCTGACCGGGTCCATGCCCTTAATACCGGCGGCAATATCGCCATTGGCAATGCCTTTGACTTCCAGCGGGTGCAGACCGCAAAACAGGGCAATCTGGTCGAAGGTGAGGGCGGTATTGTCAACCAGCCAAACGGCGGTGGCTTTCGGCATAAGCGGTGCGGTCATGTCAGTCTCCAAACGGTATCTAAACGATATGAAACGATGCGCGTTGTTTATGACGCAAGTGCTATGCGTCAAAGAAAACATCAATTTCAAGGATTATGATGTCTATATAGCCCAAGCTTTTAAAAGCTGCAAAGAGTTTGTGCGCTTATGTCTATACTATGTCGGCGCTCAGCGACAATCGAGAATGATTTTGCCGATATGATTGCTGGTCTCCATATGGGCTTGCGCTTTTCCGGCCTCTGCGAGCGGATAGACACTATCGACAATCGGCTTGATAACCGCGCCATCATGCGTGCCGATATGCGGCCAAAAGGCCTCCGCCACGGCTTTGGTAAGGCGGGTTTTTTCAGCCAAGGGTCGCGCCCGCAGGGTTGAACCGGTCAGGGTCAGGTTTTTCAACATGACGGGCAGGAAATTAACCTCGGCGACAAATCCTTGCATATAGGCGATATTGACAATGCGTCCACCGGCTGCCGCCGCTTCCATATTGCGGCCAATATAGTCGCCGCCAACCATGTCGAGAATGACATTAACGCCCGCGCCTTGGGTGAATTCGGCGCAAGCGGCCACGAAATCTTGCTCTTTATAATTAATCGCGAGGTCGGCCCCCAAATCGCGACACGCGGCGCATTTTTCCTCAGAACCGGCGGTGACAATCACCTGTGCGCCGAAATGCTTGGCCATTTGAATGGCGGTTGTGCCAATGCCGCTCGAGCCGCCATGCACCAAAAGCGTTTGGCCGGGCTGCAAGGCACCGCCTTCAAACACATTGGCGTAAACCGTAAAAATCGTCTCGGGCAAGGCCGCCGCATCCGTGTCGCTCATCGCATCGGGCACGGGCAGGGCGTGGTCTTGATGCACACAGGCATAATGGGCATAACCGCCACCGGCCACCAAAGCCGCCACGCGGTCACCAATGGCCCATTTATCCACCTTATCGCCTAAAGCCACAATCTCACCGGCAAATTCCAGCCCCATAATGTCGGGTGCGCCCGGAGGGGCGGGGTATAAGCCCATGCGCTGCATGCAATCGCCGCGATTGACACCGGCCGCGCCAAGCCGCACCAAAATCTCGCCCTCTGCCGGTTGCGGCATGGGATGGTCTTGCAGCGTTAGGTTTTCGGGCGCGCCGCCATCACCGATAGAGATGGCTTGCATCACATTTTCTGACATAAGAGATTCTTTCTATTAAACTGAACTGAACAAACCTTAATCAGCGGGAGGCAGCGATGGAAGAGGAAATCACCGCACCAAAAGACAGTGCATTGGCAGAATTGGCCAAGCAGGATTTAAGTTTGCAAGGGGTCGATGAATTAAGCGCGCGTATTGTGTTACTGGAAGCCGAGATTGTTCGCGCGCGCGCCATGTTGGAAAGCAAAAAAGGCTCCCGCGATGATGCGGAAGCCCTTTTCAAATAGCTTGCGGCGGCGGCTAGCTGATAAAGCTGTCGAACTTTTTATTAAAGCGCGACACGCGACCGGCGCGGTCAACCAGCGTTTGCGACCCTTTGGTCCAAGCCGGATGAGTCGTCGGGTCAATATCAAGCGTCAGAGTGGCACCCTCTTCCCCAAAGGTAGAGCGCGTCTGAAAGCTCGTGCCATCAGTCATGGCCACCGTAATCGTGTGATAATCGGGATGAATTTCTTTTTTCATCGCCTTTTCCTTCTCAATTCGCGTTGAGCGCTTATATAAACAGAAGAAACGCAACGCGCAAGTCAATTTGGTAACTCGCGCCGCGCTAAATTTGCGCTCTGGCGAAGCCGAAGCCTGACTGCTATAAGCGCAGCAATTCAACCAAGAAAGGGTCTTAAACCTTGTCACGTAATGAAGCCGCTGAAGCGGTTGCCCAAATGGAAGAAGACGCCAAACGCCGCCCGCGCGCCCGCACTTTGCGGCCCTTGCGCGCGCTATTGCCGTTTATCGCGCAATATCCGGGGCACGTCTTGGCCGCTTTTGTGGCTCTTTTAATGGCCACGGCGGCGACTTTGGCCATGCCCATTGCCGTGCGCTTTATGATTGATAATGGCTTTTCAACCGAGGATGCCACGTCGATTGACCGTTATTTTTTGGCCATGTTGGTGGTTGCCATTGTGTTGGGACTGGCCAGCGCCATGCGGTTTTTCTTCGTCTCTTGGATTGGCGAGCGGGTGACCGCCGATTTACGCGCCGCCGTTTATAATCACATCACCACATTATCTCCGGCATTTTTTGAGGTGACGCGCACCGGCGAGGTGTTGTCGCGCCTCACCGCCGATACGACGCTGATTAAAACCGTTGTCGGCTCATCGGCCTCTATTGCCTTGCGTAATTTATTCATGTTTGTCGGCTCGGCCATTATGTTGGTTTATACCAGCGCCTCGCTGGCCGGATTGGCGGCGCTGACTTTGCCCGCCGTCATTGTGCCGGTGATTGTGTTCGGGCGCATGGTGCGCCGTTTGGCACGGGCCAGCCAAGACCGCATTGCCGACACGGCCAGCCATGCCGCCGAGACCATCAGCGCCATGCAAACCGTGCAGAGCTTTACCCATGAAAATGAAGACCGCCGCGTCTTCGCATCGGCCATTGAAAACTCATTCGACACGGCGCGGCTCCGTATTTGGGCGCGCGCCGGAATGACGGCTATCGCCATTGTGCTGATTTTTGCAGGTGTCACAGGCATTTTATGGCTTGGCGCGCAAAATGTTCTCGACGGCTCCATGACCGGCGGCACGCTGGGCCAATTTATTCTCTATGCGGTTTTATGCGCTACCTCTATCGGTGCTTTGTCCGAGGTTTGGGGCGAGGTGCAATTGGCCTCCGGCGCGACCGAGCGCTTGGTGGAAATTTTGGAAGTCGAGCCGGTCATTCAACCGCCAGCCAATCCGCAAAGCCTGCCGCAGCCGCCGCAAGGCCGTATCGCTTTTGACGCGGTGACATTTCAATATCCGACCCGTCCTGAAATCTCGGCCCTGAGCGGCTTCACGCTTGAGGTGACGCCGGGCGAGACCGTCGCCTTGGTCGGCGCATCGGGGGCGGGTAAATCAACCGTGTTTCAACTCCTCTCGCGCTTTTACGACCCGCAACAGGGCGGCATCAGCATTGATGGCGTTGGGTTGCCGGATATGACGCCGCAGACAGTGCGCGAGGCTTTGGCCGTTGTGCCGCAAGAAACCGTCGTCTTTGCCAAGACCGTGCGCGATAATATCCGCTTCGGGCGGCCCGATGCCAGCGATGAAGAAGTGGTGGCGGCGGCTAAGGCGGCGCAGGCTGATGAGTTCATCACCCGATTGCCGCAAGGCTATGACACGGAATTGGGCGAGCGCGGCGTTACGCTGTCGGGCGGTCAACGCCAACGCATTGCCATTGCGCGCGCCATATTGCGCGACGCGCCGGTTCTGCTGCTTGATGAGGCAACCAGCGCGCTGGATGCGGAGAGCGAGACATTGGTGCAAAAAGCACTGGGGCATCTCATGGAAGGGCGCACGACTTTGGTGATTGCCCATAGGCTGGCGACGATTTTGAAAGCTGACCGGATTATCGTGATGGAAGCGGGGCGCGTGACTGCGACCGGCAAACACGCGGAATTATTGGCACAAGACGGGCTTTATGCGCGGCTGGCTGATTTGCAATTCGGTAAAGAAGCGGCTGAGTAATTTAAATGCTTTTCAAAAGCGCGGCGTGAACGGTCTCATTACCGGCGACAATCGCGCCTTCACCCATCATGCGTTGGCGGTTTGAATGGTCGGAGACCAAGCCCCCAGCTTCGCGCACCAGCACGATACCGGCGGCCAAATCCCAAGCGCCCAAACCGACTTCCAAATAGCCGTCAACGCGCCCTGCGGCGACATAGGCTAGGTCAAGCGCGGCCGAGCCGAAGGTGCGAATATCCCCGACATTGTTTGACAAGGCGGTGATTTTCTCCTGCCATTCGGGGCGTTTGCCGCCATCCTTATAGGGCATGCCCGAGGCGATAATGGTTTCGCTCAAATGCTGACGCGCCGCAACGCGCAAGCGACCGCTTGGCCCATAAGCACCTTGCCCGCGCTCGGCGAAAAACAACTCATCGGTAATCGGATTGTAAACAACCCCGGCCACCAGCGTGCCCTCGCGCTCCAGCGCGACAGAAATGGCGAAATGCGGAATGCCGTGCAGAAAATTCGTCGTGCCGTCCAGCGGGTCAATAATCCAGCGATGAGTTGCATCCGCGCCCTCAACAATGCCGTGTTCTTCCATTAAAAAGCCATAGCCCGGGCGGGCTTCTGACAATTCTTCAAACAGAATTTTCTCGGCTTTCAAATCGGCTTGGCTGACAAAATCGCCGGGGCCTTTTTTCGAGACTTGCAGATTTTCGACTTCACCGAAATCGCGACGCAGCGCGCGACCGGCCTTTTCGACCGCGGCACGCATAACATTCATGGCTGGCGATTGCGCCATTAGTCAGCTCGTTTCAAATAAGTGACTTCATTTGTATCGACGACGATTTTATCGCCGGTCTCAACAAAGGGCGGCACCATCACGCGCACGCCATTGGCGCATATGGCCGGCTTATTGGATGAGGCGGCGGTCTGTCCTTTGACGACGGCCTCGGTCTCGGTAATTTCCAGCGTCACTTGGTCGGGCAGGCGAATACCGATGGGCTTGCCCTCATGGCTTTCCACCACCACATTCATGCCGTCTTGTAAAAAGGCGGCGCGGTCTCCAACAAATTCGGCTTGCAGTTCAATCTGCTCATAGCTTTCCGTATCCATGAACACCAGCATATCATCGCTCTCATAGAGAAACTGATAATCGGTCTGCTCAAGGCGCACGCGCTCCACCTTATCGGCTGAGCGAAAACGCTCATTCAGCTTGGAGCCGTTAAGCAGATTCTTTAATTCAATCTGTGCGAAAGCCCCGCCTTTGCCGGGCTTCACATGTTGCAGCTTCACAGCCACCCATAATTCGCCATTATGCTTAATGACATTGCCCGGGCGGATTTCATTGCCGTTGATTTTCATGGTCTTCACCTTGGTGACATGGAGATGAAACAGAATTGAGGTCTGATAGCATAGCGACGACGCGCGGCAAATGCTTATTTCTGATGCGCTTCATCAAATAGCTGATTAAAGGCGCGCACAGAAGCCGCCGCGCCCTCGCCGTGCCCCCATATGCTGCCCGAAGCGGCGATAAAATCAGCCCCTGCCGCCACTAAAGGCGCAGCATTTTCGGGCGTGATGCCGCCAATGGCGACGCAGGGCAGTTCAACAAATTGCTGCCAAAAGGACAAAATATCAGGGTCGGCTTGTGTTTTGGCCTGTTTGGTTTGCGTCTCGTAAAACGCGCCAAAGGCCACATAATCCGCCCCCGCTTCACCGGCTTCCATAGCCAAATGCTTGCTGTCATGGCAGGTGACGCCGATAATTTTATCATCGCCCAAAACAGCGCGCGCCGCCGCATAAGCCATATCATCTTGGCCGATATGCACGCCGTCGCAATCGAGCTTGGCGGCGAGGGCAGGGTCATCATTTAAAATAAAAGCGACATCATGGTGATGGGCAATCGGCATGAGGGCGTGAACCGCCGCCTCAATCTCGGCCTGCGGTGCGGGGTGATTGGCGTCATCTTTCAAACGTAATTGCAGGCTGGCGACATCACCGGCGGCCAGCGCTTCATCCAGCAATGGCGCAAATTCTTGGCTGTCAATTTGCGGCGGGGTGATGAGATAAAGGCGCGTGCGCGCGCGGGCTTGGCCTTTTTTGTCTTTGGCCACGCTACTTGCCGCGCCCCATAGCTGAGGCTTGGCCCAAATGGCGCAGCTTATGGTCGGCCAAAACGCAGGCCATCATCGCCTCACCCACCGGCACGGCGCGAATGCCGACACAGGGGTCATGGCGTCCTTTGGTGACAATATCGGTTTCATCGCCATCGCTTGTAACGGTTCGGCGCGGCGTTAAAATCGACGAGGTCGGTTTAACGGCAAAGCGCACGACAATATCTTGGCCGGTCGAAATGCCACCCAACACGCCACCGGCATGATTGCTGGTGAAGCCGTCCTTGTTCATTTCATCGGCGTTTTCTTCGCCCGATAATGCAGCGGCGGCAAAGCCATTGCCAATCTCAACGCCTTTCACGGCATTAATGCTCATCATGGCGGCGGCCAAATCCGTATCCAGCTTGCCGTAAATCGGCGCGCCCCAGCCAACCGGCACATTTGACGCGACAATTTCAATCACCGCGCCACAGCTTGACCCGGCTTTGCGCACACCATCGAGATAGTCTTCCCATTGAGCGGCGGCGGCGGCGTCAGGGCACCAGAACGGGTTCTCATTCACCGCGTCCCAATCCCAATTATCGCGGTTAATTTCATGCGGGCCCATTTGCACCAAAGCGCCGCGAATGGTGACGCCATCCAGTACTTTGCGAGCAATGCCCGAGGCCGCAACACGCGCTGCGGTTTCACGCGCCGAAGAGCGCCCGCCGCCGCGATAATCGCGAATGCCGTATTTTTCCATATAGGTGAAATCAGCATGGCCGGGGCGGTATTTGTCTTTAATGTCGCCATAATCTTTCGACCGCTGATCGGTGTTTTCAATCAGCAGAGAAATCGGCGTGCCGGTGGTCACTTGCGCGCCGGTCTCCGGGTCTTCAAACACGCCCGACAGAATTTTCACGGCATCGGCTTCGCGCCTTTGCGTGGTGAATTTATTTTGCCCGGGTTTTCTTTTATCAAGCCATTGTTGAATATCGGCCTCGGTGAGGGGCAGGCGCGCAGGCGCACCGTCCACCACACAGCCCAAAGCGGCCCCGTGGCTTTCACCCCAAGTTGTGACGCGAAACAAATGACCGAAACTATTATGCGACATTAGCCATTCTCTTCTTGTGCGGCTTTCAAATCGTCAAAAGCCGCCATGCCGATAGTGTTATAGCCGACATCGACATAATGAATTTCACCCGATACGCCGGAGGACATATCAGATAGCAGATAAACCGCCGATTGGCCGACTTGCTCTTTGGTGACATTGCGGCGCATCGGAGCATTGGCTTCATTCCATTTCAGCATTTCGCGGAAATCGCCAATACCGGCCGCCGCCAAAGTGCGAATGGGGCCGGCAGAAATCGAATTGACCCGAATGCCCTTGGGGCCGAGGTCGGAAGCGAGATAGCGCACAGATGCCTCAAGCGCGGCTTTGGCCACGCCCATGACATTGTAATGCGGAATGACTTTCGCCGCGCCATAATAAGACAGCGTTATCATCGCGCCGCCCTCATCCATCAGTTTTTCAGCGCGACAGGCGACCGCGGTGAAGCTATAGCAGCTAATGTTCAGCGCCTTGTCGAAAGCCTCAGCCGAGGTATCGACATAGCGGCCCATTAATTCTTCTTTACCGGCAAATGCAATGGCGTGGACGACAAAGTCCAGCTTGCCCCATTTTTTCTCAAGTTTGGCGAACAGCGCGTCCATGCTGGCTTCATCGGTCACATCGCATGGCTCGACAAAATCAGAGCCGACGCTTTCAGCCAAAGGCGTGACGCGTTTCAGCAGAGCTTCGCCTTGATAGGTGAAAGCAAGCTCGGCCCCGGCATCGGCGCAGGCTTGTGCAATGCCCCAAGCGATAGAGTTTTTATTGGCGACGCCCATAATCAGGCCGCGTTTTCCTTGCATGACACTCATGATGCCCTCTTTTCATCTCAATTTCAGTTTCATTGTATAAACTGCGCCGCGCAAAAAGCCTAGCGGCTATGGTATTCAAAGCGCTGCGTGCGGATGGCCAATTGGCGTTGCGCTGGCGGATATCCTTGCGCCGCAGCCTTTTTCAGCCAAATCATAGCCTGCGCGCTATCGGCCTTTACGCCCTCTCCGGCGAAATACATGAGCGCCAAATTGGTTTGCGATGGCGCATGTCCGAAATTGGCGGCTTTTTCATAATAGCGGCGGGCTTTTTGCGGGTTTTTCTCCACCCCTTGGCCAAGGCGATATAAATGGCCGAGATTGCGTAAGGCGGCGAGGTCGTAATTATCCGCCAAGGGCTGCCATAATGCCCGCGCCGCCTGATAATCGCCCGCCTCATAGGCCGCAACGCCTTTGGCGAAATCAATCTTGAATTGCGCCGTGGTCGGCGGCGTGGCGCAAGCGGTTAGAAAGCAGGCTGTCACGCTCAAGACGATAAGGGCGAAATATTTGCATGATGTGTGCATGGGTTTATATATAGCCGAAAGCGTCGCCAATGGAACGTAAGGAAACAAGATGAGCCTGTTTACCGATATCCCGTCCGACCCGATTGCCGCCTTTGATGGCTGGCTGCAAGAGGCCGCCGGCCATGAGCCGAATGACCCGAATGCGATGAGCCTTGCCACCGTGGCCGCCAATGGCATGCCCAATGTGCGCATGGTGTTGTTAAAGGGCCATGATGCGCGCGGCTTTGTTTTCTACACCAATCTCGAAAGCCAAAAGGGCGACGAGCTGGCAGTCAATGCCAAAGCGGCTTTGTGTTTTCATTGGAAGAGCTTGCAACGCCAAGTGCGGGTGCAGGGGCCGATTTCACCGGTTGCCGATGATGAGGCGGATGCGTATTTCAAGTCGCGCGGTCGTGAAAGCCGCATTGGCGCCTGGGCCTCGCAGCAATCGCGGCCCTATGGCACGCGCGCTGAATTGGAAGCAGCCTATGCCGAATTTGATGCCACATATCCCGATGACAATATTCCACGCCCGCCGCATTGGTCGGGCCGCCGCATCACGCCATTGCGGATTGAGTTTTGGCAAGACGGCGCACACCGCCTGCATGACAGGCTGGTCTTCAAACGCGCCTCATCCGATAGCGCATGGCAAACTGAACGGCTTTATCCTTAATAGCCTTCGGGTTCAATCCAGTGATAGCCGATATTTTCCAGCATTTTGGCGACGGCCAGCGGGGTTTTATCCTCATAGGCCGGGCCGATAATCTGCATGCCAAAGGGCAGGCCATTGGCGTGTTTGCCAAGCGGCACAACGGTTGAGGGCAGGCCGCATAAGGTGGCGATACCGGCCCAGAAGAAATTATCGAAATAAGAGCGTTCAGAGCCATTGACGGAAATGCGTCGCGCATGGAAATCCGGGTCATGGTCATGCGCCATCGCCGTTGAGGGCGTGACCGGACACAGCAGCACATCGACGCGCTCAAACACCGCGCGCCAAGCCATTTCATATTTGGCTTTACGCAATGAAAGGCGCAGCCAATCGCCATGGCTGAGGGTGATGCCGCGCGCCTGAACAATCCGCATGGATGTATCATCGGGCGCGGCGTCAGCAACAACTTGCTTCAAATTATCAATCACCTCGGGCGGCAGGTCAGAGCCGATAACGGAACTGAGGCGCAGCATATAGGTCTCGAAATGTGTGGGCATATCAAAATCGGGTTTCAGCGTACTCAGCGCGGCGCCTTCGGCCTCCAATGCTTTGGCGGCCTGTTCAATGGCCGCGCTAAAAGCCGTTTCAACCTCGCAAGCCGGGTCAGTGGGCCACAGCCCGACGCGCAGGCCTTGCGGGGTGGCATGGCGCGGCCCTTGCAGATTGAGTTTTAGGGCTTGGCGTATTGGCCCGTCATCCGGCCCGAGCGTGACATCCAAGGCCAGCTCAAGATCGCCAGCATGGCGCGCCAGCGGTCCGGCAACCGTCAGCTCGCTCGGTTCCCAGCGCAGACCATGCGGCGGCGGCACATGCCCGCGCATCGGCACAATGTTAAAGGTCGGCTTATGGCCAAACAGGCCGGTGAAATGCGCCGGAGCGCGAATTGAGCCGCCAATATCGCTGCCATATTCCAGCGGCGTCATACCGGATGATAAGGCCGCCGATGAGCCACCCGACGAGCCGCCCGGTGTATGCGCCAGATTATGTGGATTATTGGTCGTGCCATGCACGGCGTTATAGGTCTGAATATCGCCACCGGCGAGCGGCGCATTGCTCTTGCCGATAATAATCGCGCCCGCCGCTTTTAGGCGCGCCGCCACTACTGAATCCTGCGTTGAGACATGGCCCTTAAATTCGGGGAAACCGGCATCGCAGGTCAGCCCTTCAACTTCAAACAAGTCTTTAATGGTCATGGGCAGGCCGTGCAGCGGGCCTTTGATATCGCCCTTGGCGCGCGCTGCATCGGCGGCTTCGGCCTCTTTCAATGCCGCGTCAAAGCACGTGTCGATAATGGCGTTCACGGCCGGATTATGCCGGTCAATGCGGTCAATAAAGTGCTCGGTTGTTTCCTTTGAGGAAACCGCGCCATTGGCGATTTTTTCAGCCAGCTCATGGGCCGGTAATTTATGCAGCGTCATCATGTTTCCCCTATGGACAATCGGCGGTGGTTTGGGCAAATTACCGCCAGATTAAAAAGAAGTTCGCTCAGAACGTTAGGGAGAAAAAAATGTTCGGTCAAATGCAAGATGTGCCGCTGTTAATGAATCGTATTCTTGACCATGCCATGGTCAATCACAGTGAGCGCGAAATCGTATCACGCCTTGTTGAAGGCAATATCCATCGCGAAACTTATGCGGAGTTGCATTTGCGCGCCCGCAAGTTGAGCCAAGCGCTGCAAAGCCTCGGCATGGGCGAGCAGGATGTCATCGCCACTTTGGCGTGGAACACCCACCGCCATATTGAGGCTTGGTATGGCATTACCGGCATTGGCGGCGTGTATCACACGCTGAACCCGCGCCTGTTTGCCGAGCAGCTGGTCTATATTATCAATCACGCTGAAGATAAAATGATTTTCACGGATTTGACCTTTGTGCCGGTTCTGGAGGCGATTGAAGCGGAAATTCCGAATGTTAAAGGCATCATCATTATGACCGATGCCGCGCATATGCCCGAGACCAGCCTGAAAAATGTTCATTGCTATGAAGATTTAATCGATAGCCAAAGCGGTGATTTCAACTGGGTTGAGGTTGATGAGCGCGCGCCATGCGGCATTTGCTACACCTCCGGCACCACCGGCAATCCGAAGGGCGTTTGCTATACGCACCGCTCCAATGTGCTGCACACGCTGGTCGGCAATTCGTCGGATGTGATGGGGCTGAAAAGCACTGACAGCATTATGCCGGTCGTGCCGATGTTCCATGCCAATGCTTGGGGGCTGGCGTTGAGCGCACCGGCTGCCGGTTCTAAAATCGTCAATCCCGGGCCGAATATGGATGGCGAGAGCATTTATCAGCTTCTCACTGATGAGGAAGTTACTTTCACGGCGGCCGTGCCGACGGTTTGGCTGATGCTGTTGCAGCATCTTGAAGGCAATAATTTGAAATTGCCCATGCTGAAAGATGTGACCATTGGCGGTTCGGCCGTGCCGCGCGTCATGCTTGAGAAATTCGAGCGCGATTATGAAGTCTCGGTGAAACATGCTTGGGGCATGACGGAATTGTCGCCTTTGGGCACGATTGCCAGCTTTAAATCGGGCATGGAGAATATGACCTTCGACCAGCAAATGGATATTAAGGTCAAGCAAGGCCGTGCGCCGTTTGGTGTCGAGATGAAAATTACCGATGATGAGGGCAATGAATTGCCGCGCGACGGTAAGGCTTTCGGTCACCTGATGGTGAAGGGGCCGTTTATTGTCGGTGAATACATTAAGGGCGATGGCGGTCAAATTTTGGATGCCAATGGCTTTTTCGATACCGGCGATGTGGCGACGATTGACCCGCTGGGCTTTATGCAAATCACTGACCGCTCAAAAGATGTCATCAAATCAGGCGGCGAATGGATTTCATCCATTGAGATTGAAAATGTCGCCGTCGGCTGTGAAGGCGTTACCGAGGCAGCGGTTATCGGCCTGCCCCATCCGAAATGGGATGAGCGGCCTTTGCTCATCATTATTAAAGATGAGGGTGCAGAGCTGAGCAAAGAAGATGTGCTGGCTTATCTCGAGGGCAAAATCGCCAAATGGTGGATGCCCGATGATGTGACCTTCGTCGATGAAATTCCGCATACGGCCACCGGCAAAATTCAGAAGCTGACATTGCGCGAGCAGTTTGCCGATTATAAATTGCCGCAAGCGCAAGGAGCAGCTGAATAATGTTTGGCATTACTGCGGCCGGATTGGTCAAATGGAGCTATGTTTTATCACTTGTCGCAGCCGCGCTTTTTGTCGTGGCGGTCGGCATATTCAGGGCGGCCATGACGGCCTATACGACGCCCTTATTAATCCTTTTGGTCGCCACGCTGATTGCCTTTATCGCTTTGGTGATGGTTCTGGCCGGACTGGTTTTCGGGCAATTCAGTTCGCTTAATATGACGCGGGCGCTTATCGCGTTGGTCATTTCGGCGGGTATTTTTGTGCCGATATTCTTGGGTGGGCGCGCCGTCGCCAATGTGCCGAGCATTAATGATATTATGACGGACACGCAAAATCCGCCGCAATTTGAGGTGGTGCCGACGGTTCGAAAACCTTTCGATAACAGCTTGGCATTGTCAGAAGACCGGCTGGCATATCACCGCAAAATGTATGGCGATATGAAGCCCTTGCAGCTTGCGGACACGCCCGATGCGATTTTCGACAAAGTGCTTGAGCTTGTGGATGATCGCGGGTGGTTATTGGTCGCCGCAGACCGCGCCAAGGGCACGGTGGAGGCCACGGTCGCCACGGCATTATTCGGCTTTAAAGATGATGTGGTCATTCGCCTGAGCGCGGCAGATAATGGCACACGGGTTGATATGCGCTCGGCATCGCGTCAAGGCCGTACTGATTTCCGCGTCAACTCAAAGCGCATTATGGCGTTTCTGGAAGACCTTGCGGATTGATTGTGCGGATTGATTGTGCGGATTGATTGGGCGGATCGATAACGCCGCCTAATTCAGCCGATAAGAACTATTGAGACCGGGCTGGCTGTCGCATGACACCAGCCCGCGTTTCGTTAAGTCCTGCATATGAGCCAGCACCGATAAAGCCGCCGCCGGATGCAGCCCCTTATCGACATCGGCATACATGACCTCAACCATTTTCTTAATCTCGCTGTCGCCGGCCTTGAGGCGCTCAATGACTTGCGCCTCGCGATTGCGGCGATGGGCAATATAGGCGCGCACAAAACCTTGCGGATTGTCAATGCGGGTGCCATGGGTCGGCCAATAAACCACATCATCGCGTGTCAGCAGCACATCCAGCGACGCCATATAATCGGTCATATCGCCATCGGGCGGCGCAATGACAGTGGTTGACCAGCCCATCACATGGTCGCCTGAGAACAGCGCTTTTTCCTGCTCCAGCGCATAGCACATATGGCCCGACATATGCCCGGGCGTGAAGACACATTCCAGCGTCCAATCATCGCCCACAATCCTATCGCCATGCGCCACAATATGGTCGGGTGCAAAGCTCTCATCCGTGCCCTCCTCAAGGCGCGGCCCATCAAAAGTCTCGGTCTCACCCGGCGCGTGAGAATAAATTTCCGCGCCGGTGCGCGCTTTCAGCGGCATGGCCAGCGGCGAGTGGTCGAGATGGGTATGGGTGATGATGACATGGGTGACTTTTTCATCCGGCTCAAGGGCCGCCAAAATCGCGTCGAGATGGGCGTCATCCAACGGGCCGGGGTCAATCACCGCCACATTGCCATTGCCGATAATATAAGTGCCTGTGCCGGTATAGGTGAACGGCCCTGGATTATTGCAAATCACGCGGCGGATAAGCGGGCTGAGCCTATCGCAACGGCCATATTCAAATTCAAAATCAGTGACAAAAGGAATTGCCATAATGCTCTCCCGCGCAGTTTAGTTACGCCTTTTTGTAGCATGTTGCGCGGCGAATGAAACATACCGCTTGTTGATTAAGCATATTCCGCCCCGCAAAAATTGCATAAAAATCTTGCCCGATGCGCGCAATCACGCCACTCTTCCTTATCGTTTTAGGGAGGAAACCATGGATAAAGCGTTACAAATTCTCGCCGCATTGACCGGCGCATTTTTCTTGATTTTTATGGGCGGTAATTGGGTCATCAATCCCGAAGGCGCTGCCACCGGCTTGCAAATGATTTACATGGATGGCGCGGCGCGCAATTCGCAAATTGGCGATTTGGGCGCTTTGTTCCTGTGCATGGGCGGCTTTGCCTTGTTTGGTGTTTGGAAAAAACGCCCGGACTTTATCTATGCCTCAGCCTGCCTTATCGGCATGACGGCGGTGATGCGCGTTTATGCCGGTCTGGTGCATGATGCGCCGACGATTTGGGATTTTGTTGTGGTCGAAATTATCGCTGTGGCGATTTGGGTCGCCCATGCGCGCAAGCTGCAAAGCTGATAAGAAGGGTCTTGGTCGGAGTGGCAGGATTTGAACCTGCGACCCCCTCGTCCCGAACGAGGTGCGCTACCAGGCTGCGCCACACTCCGACTAAGTTCCGTTAAGGAAAAGTCTATATAGCCAAGCCCCTCGGGGCTGGCAATGGAAAAAGAGCCCCTTTCGGGGCAAAGATGAAGCCACGGCAAAGGAGCCGAAACATGTCGCAAGCCATTATAAAAACCACGCGCAAACGGCCGCTTTTGGCTGTCTTTTGCGCCATTCTCGCGGTGATGTTGGGCTATGTGCTGCTGTGGCCGGTGCCGTTTGATCCGGTGGTCGGGCCAACGCGCGGTGCCAATCCCGCCGGTACGGGCGTGTTTGTCAAAAACAATCGCTTGGCCGATGCCCGCTTGCTGAAAACCGGCGAGGGGCCTGAGGGCATTGCGCTGGATGGGCAGGGTCG
>JAQWZC010000070.1 GCA_029253645.1 Alphaproteobacteria bacterium
GCGAGGTGGTCGCGCACCTCATCATCAAAGCCGCGCAAAATCTGCTCACCGCGATAAACCAGCGTCGTGTTGACACCCAGCCCGTTAAAAATACCGGCAAACTCAACGGCAATATATCCACCGCCAACAACGATAATATCTTGCGGCAACGCCTCAATATGAAACGCCTCATTTGACGTGATGGCGTGGTCAATGCCGTCAATTTGCGGCATGAAGGGCGTCGCCCCCACCGCCACCAAAATATATTTAGCAGTGATGTCGCGCCCGTCCAGGCTGACCGTATGCGCGTCTTTCACGGTCGCGCGGCCTTGTAAAATCTCAACACCGGAGGCCTCAAGGTTTTTAATGTAAATGCTGTTCAGCCGATCAATCTCGGCATCTTTATTTTTCACCAAAGTCGGCCAGTCAAATTTGACATCGGCCACACTCCAACCAAAACCCGCCGCATCTTCAAATTCCTCAACGAAATGGCTGGCATAAACGAATAGTTTTTTCGGCACACAGCCGCGAATGACGCATGTGCCGCCGACGCGATATTCTTCCGCGACCGCCACTTTCGCGCCATGCGATGCGCTCATGCGCGCCGCCCGCACGCCACCGCTGCCCGCACCGATAACAAAAAGGTCGTAATCGAAACTCATAAGCTGCCCACTTCCTCAAGGCCATTTGCGCCGGCCAATACGGCTGCTGTCGCATAGCCCAAAAAAAGCCCGTGCTCAACGACGCCGGGCACATTTAGAAGCGCTTGCGCCAGACCTTCCCCATCCTGTATCACGCCCAAGGCGCAGTCATAAATATAATGCCCGCCATCGGTAATAAAAGGGGCATCGCCGCCGGACTCTAACGGGCGCAAATTTATCGCGCCCTGATTACCCGTCGCCGCCAACGCATCGGCAATCGCCGCCGCCGTCGCGCCATACGAAAACATATTGACCTCAACCGGCAGGTCAAACGCGCCCAAGCAAGCCACTTTTTTGCTGTCATCGGCAATGACAATCATCTTATCCGACGCCGCCGCGACAATTTTCTCGCGTAATAATGCCCCGCCGCCGCCCTTAATCAGGCGCAGCGCATCATCCAATTCATCGGCCCCATCGACCGTTAAATCGAGGCGCTGCAACTCATCCAAAGGCGCGAGCGGAATGCCCAGCCCCTCGGCTTGCTGACGTGTCGCCTCCGAGGTCGGCACACAGACCACCTCCAGCCCTTCGGCTACTTGTGCGCCCAAGCCATCGACAAAATAGCGCGCCGTCGAGCCGGTGCCGAGGCCGAGCTTCATGCCGCCGCGCACTTCTTCCAAGGCGCGCAAAGCGGCCTTTTGCTTCATCTGCTCCACGGCTGTGTCGGGCTTCAAAATCCTGTCTCGCCAAGCTGAACCGCTCATAAGCCACGCTCCTCTTTGATGGTTTCCCATGCTTCATTTATCGACGCCATACGCGCTGTTGCAATATGCATCATTTCGGGCGGCATGCCACGTGCTTGTAGCTGGTCGGGGTGATTATCGCGCACCGCACTCAGCCACGCCTCCTTAACGGTCTTATCCTCAGCATGGCGACCGACCCCCAGCACCGTATAGGGGTCAACAATGCTGCCATCATGATGCGCCTGAATACGCTTAAAATCGCTGTCATTGATAGAGAAAATATCAGCGACAATTTCGAGGAATTGCTGCTCCGCCGGATGCAGAACGCCATCGGCATAGGCGATATAAAACAACACATCCAGCACATCCTCAAGCACTTGCGGGCGGTCGGCATAAATATCTTTCACCTGCCGCGCATAGCTGTCAAAGCCGGTTACGTCTTCTTGCGCCAGCCGAAACACGCGCTCCATATTTTTTAATTCGCTATCGGGCACGCGCATCATATCCTGCACGGCTTGCACCTCAATGGGCGACACATCGCCGTCAGCGCGGGTCATTTTCGCGGCCAATGAAATCATCGCAATGGTAAAAATAACTTGCCGGTCATTAATGCGGTCGAGCGCAAAGTGACCGGCCAGCACGCCCACCAAAGCGCCCGGCACACCACCAATGGCATAGCCAGCCGCTATGCCTGCAATTTTTCCCCAAACGGACATGCGCGCAGTCTAACGGATTCAGCTATGGCGTGTATGACAAAATCGGTGCCAGCCATTTCTCGCAAATCTTCAGATCCATGCCTTTGCGGGCGGCATAGTCAGCCACTTGGTCGCGGTCAATTTTACCGACGCCGAAATAGCTGCTTTCGGGATGCGCGAAATAAAGCCCCGATACCGCCGCCCCGGGCCACATGGCAAAGCTCTCCGTCAGCGTAATGTCTGCGCCGTTTTCGGCGTCCAAAAGCGCGAATAGCGTCGCCTTTTCGGTATGGTCGGGCTGCGCCGGATAACCCGGAGCCGGGCGAATACCCTTATATTTCTCGTCAATCAGCGCGGCATTATCCAACGCCTCATCATTGGCATAGCCCCAAAACTCGGTTCGCACACGCTGGTGCATGCGCTCGGCAAAGGCCTCGGCCAAGCGGTCGGCCAGCGCCTTAGACATAATGGCGGAATAATCATCGCCCGCCGCTTCAAAACGCTTGGCGACTTCATCCTCGCCATGTCCGGTGGTGACCGCAAAGCCGCCAATATAATCCGCGCCCTCAGCGATAAAATCAGCCAGCGCATAATTGGCGCGCTTGTTTGAGGCGTCGCCCTTGCGTTGCATTTGTTGCCGCAGCGTATGCAGGCGCGCCCGCTCCTTGGTGCGCTCCTCATCATGAAACACGATAATATCATCGCCATCACGCGCCGCCGGCCAAAAGCCGATAACCGCTTTGGCGATCAGCCATTTTTCGCCAATCATTTGGTCGAGCATGTCTTGCGCGTCTTTAAACAGGCTGGTGGCGGCCTCGCCGACCACATCATCGGTTAAAATCGCCGGATAGCGGCCATGCAAATCCCAGCTTTGGAAGAATGGCGTCCAGTCAATATAGTCGCGCAATTCGGCCAAATCATAATCGTCAAAAACCTTTGTGCCGATAAATTGCGGCTTCAACGGTTGATGCTCTTCTTTCGGCGTCCACGCATTTTCCCGCGCCTCGCCTATCGGTGTGCGCTTGTCTTCGGCGCGGCCACGGGCATGGGCTTCGGCCATAGCGATATAATCGGCGCGCACTTCGGACTTATAATCATCGCGCTTTTCTTCCGACAATAAATTGCTGGCGACGCCGACCGCACGGCTGGCATCAGTGACGTAAATCGTCTGGCCCTTGGCGTAATTCGGATTGATTTTGACCGCCGTATGCACTTTCGAGGTCGTCGCGCCGCCAATCAGCAGTGGGATATCAAGCCCGCGCCGTTCCATCTCGGCGGCGACATGGCACATCTCGTCAAGGCTCGGCGTAATCAGGCCACTCAACCCGATAATATCCACCTGCTCCTCAACTGCCTTGTCGATAATATCATTGGCGGGCACCATGACGCCCATATCAATCACGTCATAATTATTGCATTGCAACACAACGCCGACGATATTTTTGCCAATATCATGCACATCGCCCTTCACCGTCGCCATCAGCACCTTGCCCTTAGACAGATTGGTGGAACCGGAAGCGGCTTTTTCCTCTTCCATATAGGGTTCGAGATAGGCGACAGCACGCTTCATCACGCGGGCTGATTTAACCACTTGCGGCAAAAACATTTTGCCCTCGCCGAATAAATCGCCGACGCGGTTCATGCCATCCATCAGCGGCCCTTCAATCACATGCAAAGGGCGGTCGACAGATTGGCGCGCTTCTTCCGTATCCTCTTCGATGAAATCGGCCAGCCCATTGACCAGCGCATGCATCAGCCTGTGGCGCACATCGCCTTCGCGCCAGCTTAAATCGGCCTCTTGCTGCGCGCCTTTTTGGCCGCGATATTTCTCAGCAATTTCCAGCAGCCTATCGGTGCCGTCATCCGTGCGGTTCAGCAGCACATCCTCGACGCCTTTTTTCAGGCTCGGCTCAATATCCTCATAAATCGCCAATTGTCCGGCATTAACAATGCCCATATCCATGCCGACGCCAATCGCGTGATAGAGAAATGCCGAGTGCATGGCCTCGCGCACCGGCTCATTGCCCCGAAAGGAGAAAGAGATATTGGAGATGCCGCCCGACACATGCGCGCCCGGCAATTCAGCACGAATACGCTGCGTCGCTTCGATGAAATCAACCGCATAATTATCATGTTCTTCAATGCCGGTTGCGACAGCGAACACATTCGGGTCAAAAATAATATCTTCAGGCGGGAAGCCGACGGTCTCGGTCAGGATTTTATAGGAACGCTGGCAAATCTCGAATTTACGCGCCGCCGTATCGGCCTGCCCGTCTTCGTCAAAAGCCATGACAATCACCGCCGCGCCATAGCGCAAACACGCCCGCGCCTGGGCGAGAAAAGATTCCTCACCCTCTTTTAGCGAAATTGAATTGACCACAGGCTTGCCCTGCACGCATTTCAAACCGGCTTCAATAATGTCCCATTTGGAGCTGTCAATCATCACCGGCACTTTGGCGATATCCGGCTCGGTGGCCACCAGATTGAGGAAGCGCACCATCGCCGCCTCACTGTCCAACATGCCCTCATCCATATTAATGTCGATAATTTGCGCCCCATTCTCAACCTGCTGGCGCGCGACATCGAGCGCCGTGTCGAAATCGCCTTCCGTAATCAGCCTGCGAAATTTGGCCGAACCGGTAACATTGGTGCGCTCACCGACATTGATGAAAGGTATCTCATCGGTTTTGGTAAACGGCTCCAGCCCCGAAAGCCGCATAAGTGGCGCCGGAGTGGGAATAATGCGCGGGCTGTTTTTCGCCGCCGCACTGGCAATGGCTTGAATATGGTCGGGTGTCGTGCCGCAACAGCCGCCCAGAATATTGATTAAACCGGCCTCAGCAAATTCGCCCACAATCTCAGCCATTTCTTCGGCCATCTGATCATATTCGCCAAACTCATTGGGAAGACCGGCATTGGGATAAATACACACATTCGTCTCGGCAATGCGGGAAATCTCAGCCACATAAGGGCGCATTTCCTCAGCCCCCAAAGCGCAATTCAGCCCCACGGCAAAGGGTTTGACATGGCGCAGCGAGTTCCAAAACGCTTCAGTGGTTTGGCCCGATAATGTGCGGCCCGATTTATCGGTAATCGTGCCGGAAATCATCAGCGGCAAGGTAATGCCGGTTTCCTCAAACACATCTTGCACGGCATGAAGCGCCGCTTTGGCGTTCAGCGTATCAAAAATCGTCTCAACCAGAATAATATCCGTGCCGCCGTCAATCAGCCCGCGGGTTGCTTCGGCATAAGCCTCGCGTAATTCATCATAGGTGACATTCCGCATGCCCGGATCATTCACATCCGGCGAAATGGAACAAGTCCGATTGGTTGGCCCCAACGTGCCCGCCACATAGCGCGGGCGCGACGGGTCAGCCGCTTCAATCGCATCACAAGCTTCACGCGCCAATCTTGCGCCTTCGACATTCAGCTCGTAGGCCAAATTCTCCATATCATAATCGGCCTGCGCAATGGTGGTGGAGGAGAAGGTATTGGTCTCGACAATATCGCTGCCCGCTTCCAAATAAATGGTATGGATATCGCGCACAATATCGGGCTGGCTCAATGATAACAGGTCATTATTGCCCGCAACATCCATGTGATAATCGGCAAAGCGGTCGCCACGATAAGCCGCCTCATCCAGCTTGCGCCGCTGAATCATCGTGCCCATCGCGCCATCGAGTATCAAAATACGCTGGGCGGTCAGCTTATCCAATTCGCTAATGCGTGTGTCGCGCGTCCAACTCATAAATCTCGTTTCCCTATTAGGCAGCCGTGCCAAGTTTCAAAATGCGGCAAACGGCAAAGGTCAAATCAGCCTGATTTAACGTGTAAAAATGCAAATGGCCGAAGCCCTCAACAATTAGTTTTCGGCATTGGTCAATGGCCACGGATGCGGCAATCTGCTTGCGCGTATCGGCATCATTCTCCAGCCCGTCATAGGCATCTGCCAACCATTGCGGCACCGCGGCCCCGCAGGCTTCTGCCATGCGTTTGGCGCCGGTGAAATTGGTGGTCGGCATAATGCCCGCAATCACCGGAATGGTGATGCCCGCCGCCGCCAGCTTATCGCGAAAGCGCAAATGCGCCTCCGTATCAAAAACAAATTGCGTGATGGCGCGGGTCGCTCCGGCGTCAATTTTAGCTTTCAGCAAATCAATATCAGCGTCCAGCGAGGCGCTTTCGGGATGTTTCTCCGGATAGGCGCTCACGGTAATGTCAAAGCCGCCGCGCTTGGCCAGTGCCGCGACCAATTCCACCGAACCGGCATAGCCGTTTTCAGGTGCTTTGAACGCGCCCATATCGGGCATGTCGCCACGCAGGGCAACAATATGGCGCACACCGGCGGCGGCATAATCATCAATCACGCTTTCCACTTCGTCTTTTGAGGCCGCGACGCAGGTCAAATGCGCCGCCGGTTTCAGCGTGGTCTCGTCAATCATGCGCTTAACGCAGGCATGGGTGCGGTCACGGGTCGAGCCGCCCGCGCCATAGGTGACGGACACAAAATCAGGGCCGAGCGGGGCCAGGCGGCCAATGGCCTGCCATAATTTCTCGCCCGCCGCCTCTGATTTGGGTGGGAAAAATTCAAAACTGATTCCGGTCATAAATCTGCACTTCTTGTTGTTTTGTCGGCCTGCCACATGGCGACGGATAAGGGGGTGTCTTTGGCGTTCAGCGTGTTGCCAGTTTTGGGCGCAAGCCCTGCCGCCAGCAGCATGGCCTGCATTTCTTCTTCTGCAAAACCCAGGCGGCGATGGGCGTGCTCATCGCGCAGGCTTTCCATATCATGCGGGCCAAAATCGGCAATCAGCACCGCCCCGCCCGGCTTGGTGATGCGCGCCGCCTCATTCAATGCGCGCTGCGGGTCGTCAAGGAAATGCAGCACTTGATGCAGAATAACAATATCGGCCGTGCCATTTTCCAACGGCACATTGGCGCAATCGCCCTGCCGCACCTGACAATTTTCCGCGCCTGTCTCGTCAATTTTGGCGCGCGCAATGGTCAACATATTGGGGCTGATATCAAAGCCGACAGCCCTCGCCGCGCGGGGCGCAAAAATTTCCAACATGCGGCCCGTGCCCGTGCCCAAATCGACCAGCAATTCAATTTGGCCCTCACCCGTCAGCTCGCCGATTAACTCGTCAAAGCGGGTTTCAACAGCGGTTTCGGGAATATGGTGAGCGCGCAAATCATCCCATTGCGCGGCATTGGCGGCAAAATATTCTTGCGCGCGCTTGGCGCGCTCCGCCCGCACCTCGGCAAGGCGCTCGCGGTCGCGTTGCAAATCATGGTCGCCCTCTGGCAGGCTGGCAATAATCTCGCCCAATAAATCACTCAGCGCCGTGTTTTCATGCAGGCGATAAAACACCCAACTGCCCTCAGGATAGCGCAGCACCAATCCGGCATCAGCCAACAGCTTTAAGTGACGCGAAATGCGCGGCTGGCTTTGCAGCAATACTTGCGTCAATTCCGACACGGTCAATTCGCCCAGCGCCAAAATCGCCAAAATGCGAAGGCGGGTCGGCTCACCGGCGGCTCGTAAAGCGGATAAAAGGTTTTCCATGCCTTCCATATACATAAAGATATCTTTATATGTCAAGCTACACGGGCGATAAAACGTCAGACAAGCCCTTTGACAAGCGGGCGAATAATTCTAAATTATGCGCAAATCAGGGAAAAAAATTATATGTTCCAGAGATCACTGCTTATTGTTGCCGTCGCCCTCTCATTATCAGCCTGTGCCGGAAGCGGCGCGCCACCGCTGAATAATGACCCGTTTGAGCGCACCAATCGCTTCATGTTCCGTGTGAATGTGCAGTTGGATAATTATATTTTAAAGCCGGTCGCCAAGGGCTATCTCTATGTGCCCTCGCCGGTGCGCCGCTCAGTGCGTAACTTTCTCGACAATCTCGCCGCGCCGGTGACGCTGGTTAATGACATATTGCAGCTCGAAGGCAAGCGCTCCAGCACCACGGCGCTGCGCCTCGGCATCAACACGACGGTCGGTATTTTCGGCCTGTTTGACCCGGCCAAGCGGCTGGGGCTGGAAAAGCATGATGAGGATTTCGGCCAGACCATGGCGACTTGGGGCGTGCCCGAAGGGCCGTATTTATTTACCCCGGTTTATGGTCCGTCCAGCCCGCGCGAGTTTGGCGGCTGGATTGTCGGCTGGGGCTTTGACCCGATGACCTATCAAGATGATTGGGGATTGGAAGACGCGATTGCGCGTTATGCGATTGACGGCCTTGATTTCCGCGCCGATAATATCGATATGCTTGACGAGATTGAGCTTTCCTCAGTAGATTTTTACGCGACGGTGCGGAGTCTGTATCAACAAAACCGGGCCAGCGAAATTGTAAACGGCGTGACCAATATTGACGACTTGCCGGATATTGACGATCTGGACGATTTTTAGGAGAGCGACATGCGCGCCATCATAACTGCTTTTGCCCTTTGGGCCGCCATGCTGACCCCTGCTGCCGCGCAGGAGGTTGACCTTGCCAAGGCGCAGGCTTTTGTCATGTCGCTGGCCGATGACGCGATTGCCATTCTATCGACCGAGACCACCCGCGCCGGCCGTGAAGAAAAATTCGGCAAGCTGCTCAATGAGCGCGCCAACATACGCCGCATTGCGCGCTTCACCCTGGGCCAGTTTGGCCGCAAAATCTCAAAAGATGATTTCGCCACATTTGAAAAACTGCTCGGTGAGTTCATCGTAAAAGTTTACGCCAATCGGCTGGGTGAGTATTCGGACGAGAAGGTGATGGTCGGCAAGGCGCAGGCCAAGAAGAAGAATATCATCGTGTCCAGCCGTATTGAATTTGCCAATGGCCGCGACCCCATCAGCATTGATTGGTGGCTGCGGCTAGAGAAAGACGGCAGCATGAGCCTGTTTGATGTGCGCGTATTGGGCGTTTGGATGGCGCAAGAACAGCGCGACGCCTTCGCCTCTGTGCTGAAGAATAATAAGGGCGATATAAACGCCCTTCTCGACCATTTACGGAAGCAAACTTCGGCCGATAAGGCCGCAAGCTAAGCGTTTTTCAACCCTCCGGCGCGCGTCCGGCCCGGCTTTCGGTGCCGGTAAGGATTTTTCTTTTCCAAATAAAACAACGGGTTAAAGCGGTTTTCTGCTTTACTTCCTGCTTCATGTGATTTTCTTATTGCAAATCATTATCAATATCATTATTTAGATGCGAATGATTATCAGTATTAGGAGAGAACGCATGTTTAATTTACGTCAACGGGCGCTTTTTTTAGCGGCCTTAACATCAACGGCAGTTGGTCTGGCCATCTCGCCAGCCAATGCCCAGGACGCCTCGGTAGACGAAATTATAGTTACCAGCACGTATAAAAAACCAAATTCCAGCGCACTAAAAATGCCAATCCCACTTCTGGATGTGCCTCAAAGCTTGACCATTGTCGGACAAGGTGAAATAAAATTGCGCGGCTATG
>JAQWZC010000084.1 GCA_029253645.1 Alphaproteobacteria bacterium
CCTATCTGTTGTAAGCCATAATTTGTGATTGGAGGAAGCCCCGCGACCTGCTAGATTTTCGTTCAAATCTGGGGGTTAGGAGGCTTTTATGCGTGAGGTTCAACATTTCATCGGCGGAAAAGTAACGCGTGGCGCGGCCAAGCGCAACGGCGATATTTTCGACCCGAATACCGGCCAAGTGCAGGCCAGTGTCTGCCTCGGCGGGGCTGATGATATTAACGCCGCCGTGGAGGCCGCGAAAAAAGTGCAACCCGATTGGGCCGCCACCAATCCGCAGCGCCGCGCGCGGGTGATGTTTAAGTTTAAGGAATTGTTGGAAGCCAATATGGACGACTTGGCGGCCATGCTGTCTGCCGAACATGGCAAGGTGATTGCCGACAGTAAGGGCGATGTGCAGCGCGGGCTGGAAGTGATTGAATTTGCCTGCGGCATTCCGCATCTCCTCAAGGGCGAATATAGCGAAGGGGCTGGGCCTGGCATTGATATTTACGCCATGCGCCAGCCGCTTGGCATTGCGGCGGGCATTACGCCGTTTAATTTCCCCGCCATGATTCCGATGTGGATGTTCGGCATTGCCATTGCCTGCGGCAATGCGTTTATCTTAAAGCCCTCTGAAAAAGACCCCAGCGTGCCGGTGCGTTTGGCCGAGTTAATGCTCGAAGCCGGTGCGCCCGAAGGACTGCTGAATGTCGTGCATGGCGATAAGGAAGCGGTGGACGCGATTTTGGCGCATGACGATATTAAAGCGCTCAGCTTTGTCGGCTCGTCTGATATTGCCCATTATGTTTATCAAACCGGCACGGCCAATGGAAAGCGCGTGCAGGCGATGGGCGGGGCGAAAAATCACGGCATCATCATGCCCGATGCCGATATGGACCAAGTGATTGCCGATTTCTCAGGCTCGGCCTATGGCTCGGCCGGTGAACGCTGCATGGCGCTGCCGGTCGCCGTGCCCGTGGGCAAGGATACGGCAGATGAATTTGTCGGCCGCATGAAAGAGGAAGTCAGCAAGCTCAATGTCGGCATCTCAACCGACGCGCAAGCCCATTACGGGCCGGTTGTCTCAGCCGCGCATCGCGCCAAGATTGAAAGCTATATTGAAATGGGCGTCAAAGAGGGCGCGGATTTGCTGGTTGATGGCCGAGGCCTGTCTTTGCAGGGCCATGAAGACGGCTTCTTTATCGGCCCGTCTCTGTTCGATAATGTGACCGCCGACATGCAGGCCTATCAAGAAGAAATTTTTGGGCCGGTCTTGCAAGTGGTGCGCGCCGACAGCCTCGAAGAAGCGGCGCGTCTGCCGTCTGAGCATCAATATGGCAATGGCGTGGCGATTTTTACCCGCAATGGTTTGGCGGCGCGGCAATTTGCGCAAAAGGTCAATGTAGGAATGGTCGGCATTAATGTGCCGATACCCGTGCCGGTCGCCTATCATACTTTCGGCGGCTGGAAGCGCTCAGCCTTTGGCGATACCAATCAGCACGGGCCGGAGGGCATTAAGTTTTACACCAAG
>JAQWZC010000099.1 GCA_029253645.1 Alphaproteobacteria bacterium
TAGGTGAATACATCCATAAGGCACGGCCTCCAAGTGCAACGTGATAGGGTGTTTCAGCGCGGTCAGGGCGGGGCGGCTCAAATCGCCGCGCTTGCCGCAAGCGCTCAGGCCGACACTCAATAATAGGCACATGAACACCAAAGTGAGACGCCGCGCCATTATGCGTTTTCTTTCAGCCAGTTTTGCCAATGGCTGACGCGCGCGCGCACCCCATCGGGCGCTGTGCCGCCAAAGGCCTGCCGCGAGGCGACCGAATTTTCAACACTTAAAACCGTGAACACATTATCGGTAATCGCCGCTTCGACTTTTTGCATATCGGCCAGTGACAGCGCGTCCAGCGCGCAGCCTTTTTTCTCGGCCAGCGCAACCAAAGCACCGGTCACATGATGGGCTTGGCGAAACGGCAATCCGGCTTCGCGCACCAGCCAATCGGCCAAATCCGTCGCCGTCGAATAGCCGCTTCCCGCCGCCTTATGCATTGCATCGGCGTTAATGCTCAGCGCGTCCATCATGCCGCTCATGGCAGCGAGGCAAAGCGAAATACTGTCCAGCGCGTTAAACACGCCTTCCTTGTCTTCTTGCATGTCTTTGGAATAAGCCAAAGGCAGGCCCTTCATGACAATCATCAAGCCGCCCAGCGCGCCGATAATGCGGCCGGTTTTGGCGCGAATAAGTTCGGCTGCATCGGGGTTACGCTTTTGCGGCATAATGGATGAGCCGGTGGAATAAGCGTCCGGCAGATTGAAAAAGCCATAAGCCGGGCCGGAGAAAATCACAATCTCTTCGGCCAGGCGCGACATATGAGTGGCGCAAATCGCCGCCGCCGATAAGGCTTCCAGCGCAAAATCGCGCGCCGATACGGCATCCATACTATTGCCCATAGGCGCGTCAAAACCCAAAGCCGCCGCCGTCATATGGCGGTCAATGTCAAACCCCGTTCCGGCCAAAGCCGCCGCACCGAGCGGGCTTTCATTCATCCGCTTATGGGCGTCATGAAACCGTCCGGCATCGCGCGACAGCATTTCAACATAGGCCAAAAGATGATGGCCAAATGTCACCGGCTGGGCCGGTTGCAAATGCGTAAAGCCGGGCATAATCGTATCGGCATGAGCCTCGGCTTTAGCCGTCAATACGCCCATCAGCGTATGAATTTGCGTGCCGATATGAGCCAGCGCATCGCGCACATAAAGCCGAAAATCGGTCGCCACTTGGTCATTGCGCGAGCGCGCCGTATGCAGCCGCCCGGCCGCATCACCGATAAGCTCAGCTAGCCGCGCTTCAATATTCATATGAATATCCTCCAGCGCGCGCGAAAATCTAAACTCTCCGGCGTTAATTTCTGCCTCAATTTGGTGTAAACCTTGAGCGATGGACGCGCCATCTTCGGCAGAAATAATACCCTGTTTGACGAGCATTTCCGCATGCGCCAGCGAGCCGCGAATGTCTTGTGCAAACAAACGCTGGTCAAAGCCGATGGAAGCATTAATTTCTTCCATAATGTCGTCGGGGCCGCCACCAAATCGACCGCCCCACATGCGGTTACTCATATTCCACTCCTCTAGGAGAATAAAATGTCATCACGCGTCACTGTCTCACAGATTACCCGATTTGTCCGCCGCCAGAAGTTTGTTTTGGCGGGGCTTATCATTGTGATGAGCGTCGGTGCTGTGTCCCTATACACGAAGCCCGCCAATCAAGGCAACCCGCAGCTTTCTGAAAATATGAGCCAAGACGGCGCGCCGCCATTGGCCAAGTTTATCACCCATGCCACGCCCAAAATCTTGCCGACGCTGAATGTCCAGAAGGCCGATGGCCAGCCAACCTCGCTGGCCGCTATTGCCAGCGGCAATGACCCGGGGCAGGCGAGCGGTTTGACATTGGTGAATTATTGGGCGACTTGGTGCGCGCCTTGCCGCAAAGAAATGCCGCAGCTTGACGCTTTGGCGGCGCGTTATGACGGGCGCGGGGTGCGCGTCATAACCCTATCGGTTGACCGCTCCGGCGCGCCAAAGGGCGAAAAGTTCCTCAATGAATTGGGCGTGACAAATCTCGAGCGGCTTTATGATCCCAGCTATAAATCAGCCCGCGCCGTCGGGCTTATCGGCCTGCCGACAACCCTTTTATTGAATGGAGAGGGACATGAAATCGGACGGCTGGCCGGCGAGGCCGATTGGGATTCGCAAGCGGTGCATCGCCTATTGGATTATAATTTGGAAAATTAGCGCGTCGGCACGGGCGCATCGCCCGCATAATCGTAAAAGCCGCGACCGGTTTTGCGGCCCAGCCACCCGGCTTCGACATATTTTATCAAAAGCGGGCAGGGGCGATATTTATCATCACCCAAACCGTCTTGCAGCACTTGCATGATGGACACGCAAGTATCCAGCCCGATGAAATCGGCCAATTGCAACGGCCCCATGCGATGATTGGCACCCAAACGCATAGCTTCATCAATGCTTTCAATCGAACCGACACCCTCATAAAGCGCAAAAGCCGCCTCATTAATCATCGGCAGCAAAATGCGATTGACGATAAAGGCCGGATAATCTTCCGACACGGCGGCAGTTTTGCCCAGCTTGGCGACCAGCGCCTCGGCTGCTGCGAATGTGGCATCATTGGTGGCCATGCCGCGAATAAGCTCAACCAGCTTCATCACGGGCACCGGATTCATGAAATGCATGCCGATAAACTGCTCAGGGCGCGGTGTCGCCGCCGCCAAGCGGGTGATGGAAATGGAGGAGGTGTTGGAGGCGATAATGGCGGTATCAGAGACCACCGCGCTCACGGCTTTTAGAATGTCGATTTTAACCGCTTCATTTTCGCTGGCCGCTTCAATCACCAAATCGGCATCGGCCAAGCGGTTCATATCACCCGCCGCTTCAATGCGCGCCAAAGCGGCATTGCCATCGGCTTGGCTGATTTTCTCAGACGCGATTTGGCGGTCGAGATTTTTGGCAATAGAGGCCAGCCCGGCGTCAATTTGGCTGTCGCCAATATCATTGAGCAAAACGCGCAAGCCCGAAAGCGCAAGCACATGGGCAATGCCGCAGCCCATTTGGCCGGCACCGATAATCGCAACGGTTTTAATATCAGCCATAAAAGGCGGGCGGGGCGAAAGGCCGGATTATAATCCGGCCTTACCCAGCTCTTCTTCCAATTCCGGCACGGCGGTGAATAAATCGGCCACCAGACCATAATCGGCAACTTGGAAAATCGGGGCTTCTTCGTCTTTGTTAATCGCAACAATGACTTTCGAATCCTTCATACCGGCCAAATGCTGAATGGCACCTGAAATGCCGACAGCAATATAAAGCTCGGGCGCAACCACTTTACCGGTTTGGCCGACCTGATAATCATTCGGCACAAATCCGGCATCCACAGCGGCGCGAGAGGCACCAACAGCGGCCCCCAGCTTGTCAGCGACTTTTTCCAACATTGGGAAATTATCGCCCGATTGCATGCCACGACCGCCGGAAACGACGATTTTGGCCGAGGTCAATTCAGGACGGTCAGATTTGGTCAATTCTTCATTCACAAATTCAGACAGGCC
This sequence comes from Alphaproteobacteria bacterium, assembly GCA_029253645.1. Lineage (GTDB taxonomy): Bacteria > Pseudomonadota > Alphaproteobacteria > RS24 > RS24 > UBA8337. The sequence goes on from JAQWZC010000099.1 coordinate 3,551, forward strand.
CGGATTATCGGCGGCACTGGCGGCTTCGACTGCCGCACTGCCACCATCACCGGCCGCTTGGAAAGCGGTTGAGCGAATGGTCACGGCTTTTTTGGCTTCGGTGGTTTTTACGGTCTGAATGGCATTGCCCGCATAAATCGGGCGCTCAAATGTATTGGCGTCAATCACGGCGGTGATGTCAGAAATTTGACTGCAATCCAGCAATGCCGCAATGCGCGGCATAAAGTTTTTGCCATTGGTTGAGGCCGGTGACGCTATGGTCGCATAGCCATCGGCCAATGAGACAACCAAAGCCGCCATAGGCTCAGCCAGTTGTTTGGCATATTGCGCATCATCGGCCAGCAGCACTTTGGCGACACCGTCCAATTTGGCGGCGGCATCGGCGACAGCGGCACAGCCGCTACCGGCGACCAGCACATGGCACTCACCGCCCATTTGCGCGGCTGCTGTGGCGGCCTTTACGGTCGCATCAGCAAGGGTTTCATTATTATGTTCGGCAATCAGCAGCGTATTCATTACAAAACTCCTGCTTCGTTTTTCAGCTTGTCGACCAATTCGCCGACGGTTTCTACTTTAACACCGGCTTCGCGTTCTGCCGGTTCGGCCACTTTGACAATTTCAAGACGCGGCGCGGCATCAACGCCGTATTCCGCCAATTCTTTTTCGTCAATCGGCTTCTTCTTGGCCTTCATGATATTGGGCAGAGACGCATAACGCGGCTCATTCAAACGCAAATCCGTGGTGATAATGGCGGGCATGGAAAGCTTGACACTTTGCAGGCCACCATCAATTTCGCGGGTGACATTCACCTTATCGCCATCAAGGCCAAGCTCTGAGGCGAATGTGCCTTGGCTCCAGCCCAATAGGGCGGACAGCATTTGACCGGTCTGATTATTGTCACCATCAATGGCTTGCTTGCCGAGAATAACCAAATCGGGGCTTTCGGCCTCAACAACGGCTTTCAGCACTTTGGCAATGCCCAGCGGTTCCAAATCATCATCGGTCTTGACCAAAATGCCGCGATCGGCACCCATGGCCAGGGCGGTGCGAATGGTTTCTTGCGCTTGGGTCGGGCCGACTGACACAACGATAATCTCAGTGGCTGTTCCGGCCTCTTGCAGGCGCACAGCCTCTTCAACGGCAATCTCGCAAAACGGGTTCATCGACATTTTGACATTGGCCAAATCGACGCCGGTTTGGTCCGGTTTGACGCGAATTTTGACATTATAGTCAACCACGCGTTTGACGGGGACAAGGATTTTCATATTCGTTCTCCACTTATGCGGCCCGGTTTTTTCAAAGCAAGGCCAGTATGGCAATTTCTTTACGCATTTGACCGAAATAAGTCAATTGACGAGCCGCCTTAAGCCTGCGTCAAAATGCGCCCCATAAGCGCGATGACGCCGCGCCCGTTTAAGCCGCGGTCACGGCTTTTTTTACCGATTGGCGCCGGGTATCCATTTGACGTCATTTTTGCCGTTTTCATTGGCGACACGCGCCGCCACAAATAATAAATCCGAGGCGCGATTAATGAATTGCCGCGCCGGTTCGGAAAACTGCTCGCCCGCTTCCATGGCCGCGCTGAGACGCCGCTCGGCACGGCGCATTAAAGTGCGCGCCAAATGCAAATAGGCCGCCGCCTCTGACCCGCCGGGCAAAACAAAACTGTCGAGCGGCTCAAGCTTGTCATTCAGAGTGTCAATTTCACTTTCCAAACGCGCCACTTGCTGCGCCGTCACCCGCAAGGGTTCAAAATCATCCGTATCGGGGGTCGCCAAATCTGCGCCCAAATCAAACAAGTCATTTTGCAGGCGGCTCAATAGAGCGTCCAATTCATCGCCTTTTGTATGCAGCCGCGCCATGCCCAAAGCGGCATTGGTCTCATCAACCGCGCCATAAGCGGCAATGCGCGCATCATGTTTGGCGCGGCGTGTGCCATCGGCCAAAGCCGTGCTGCCATCATCGCCGCTGCGCGTGTAGATTTTGTTCAATTTAACCATTTAGCGTCCTGCCAGATAAAAGCCCAACATCACCAAAACCACTGTGGCAAATTGCAGGCCGACACGCCAGCGCATAAGTTTTTGTGACAGCGAGGCCTCGCCGCCGCGCAACATATTGCCCAGACCGGCCAGCAAAACCAGCACCACGGCAATCAATCCGACAGGTATTAGATAATTGATAAAACTCATTTTTCTCTCCGGCTCGCGGCCTATTAACCAATT
>JAQWZC010000110.1 GCA_029253645.1 Alphaproteobacteria bacterium
CGTTCAGCGGCAAAGCGCATGGCCCAGCCGTCAAAGCGCGCCGTTAAGGCCGCCGCCAAAGCGGTCACTTCAGCGCTCGCCTCGGCTTCTGCCCGGGCGCGCATGCGGCTCCAAATCACCGTCGCCGCACCGACATTTTCATAAGTAATGGATAAACCATCCGCATAGCTGAGGGTGAAAGGCCGCGCCGTTTCAAAATTAATGCTGTCAGCACGTGCCACATCATCGGGGCGTAAGGCTTGAAAGCGGTCAAGCCAGCTTTGCGCTCCGGCCAAAGACCAAGCGTCACCGACGCGGATAAATTTAAATGCGGCCCCGCTCTTATCGCGCGCTTTGCCGAAACGCACTTGCTGCAATTTTTCAGGCGCGTGACGCGGCAGAGACGGGTCTATCCAAGCGGCAGGCTCGGAGTTGCGCGGCAAACGTCCGCGCGCCAGCCATGTCTGGTCACTATCGGCGCGGCGCACATAAAACTGGCGCAATTCAGGCCCGTAATTTTGCACTTGCTGCTTGGCCTCGGCCTCGCTTTGTTGTTCCTTGCCCAATAATAAAGACGCCATTTCAGCGCCCGCCTTATCGGTGACGCGAAAGCGCACAGCCGCCCCGAAATTCTCCGGCACAACCAAGCCGAGTGCGCGATGCCAATCGGCTTTGGCGGTGCGCGCCTCCACCGCTTTTAAATCGGCCAGCGCCAATAATGTCTCATTCACCAATTCATCATTGGCCGGATAGCCCCATCTCTGGTCAAGCGTCCAGCCCTTTGCCCCGCGGCTCAGGGTCAGCGCGCGCGTGCCCGACATGCCCATGCCATGGGTGATGTCGAGTTTTTGGGCATTGGCCAATGTGGCGGCATAAGTGGGCAGCAGGGTTTGCGGCGGCGGCACGGCATTAATGCGGCGCTCCCCAATCAGCGCGATAAACGCCAAGGCGAGGCTGGCCGCCGTGACCAAGGCGAGAGGCCGCAAAACATGCCGCATATCCATCAGGCCGCTCCTTTTTCTTGAGCGTTTTCTTCAGAGGCTTTATCGGCCATATCGACAATCAAGCCACCGGCTTTTTGGGTCGCCAATCTCTGGCGTCTTTGACGCCATGCCAGCAATAAAGCCAGCACCGACATCAGCACCGGCATGATGATGATATTGGCCCAAGTCAAACGCCCTTGCAGGGTTTCAATATCGCGGCGCAAATTACCCTGCACCCGCCGCAATGCTTTGCGCGCCGATAATAATTCAGCGCGATAAGCACTGGCCGCTTCATCAGCCTCGGCCAATTGCGCGCCGCTTTGCTCCAACCGGTCAAGCTCGCTTTGCGCGGCTTCAATCCGGGCCACAAGATTTTGCTGCTCGGCCAAATATTCGGTCTCGGCGGCGCGGCGCAAATTATCAATACGGGTGAAAGGCCGCGCCGCTTTTTCGCGGCCACGCAAAGAAATCAAATCATTCGAACCCATCAGATTCTCAACCGTATTGAGCAGAAACTTACCATTATCGGCAATCGGCACCCCAAAACGCTGGCCCAGATAGTTTTGTTCCGACACCCAAAACCGGTCATCAAAGAAATCACTATCGGCGAAGACAATAATATTGGCCGCATCGGTCGCGGTTTTGTGCTTATCCGCTTGCGCGCGCTCGCCCTTGCTGTTTTCCGCCGCCGGGGGCCCATCGACATAAGCACTGGTCACCGAGCCGGAAATCCGTGCCGCAATGGTGAACGGCGCCTCGCCAATGGCAAAGCGGCGTTGCAACGCATCAGGCGTCGGCGCGGTCAGGACATAATCGCGAGTCATCAGCCCGGCCTCATCAGATGAGGTGACCAGCGGCGTGAATTGCGTGGTCGCCCCCTCAAGCGGGCGCAAAGCCCCGACCGTGCCGATATTCAGTCGGTCAATCGTTCCGGTAATTGGGTCATCGGCATTCATCTCGCCCGGCCCCAAACCCATCCATAAAATATAATCGGTCAAGGCGCGGCGCGCGTCGCGACCGGCGGCGACACGTTGGGCGCGTTTGCGGTCGGCGATAATCATATTCTCGGCCATGCCAACGCCCCATTGACGCATCAGCAGCGGCATATCCGATTGCTCCGTATAGCCGCGCAGCGGTTCACCATTGGGGCCGGCGGTCATGCTGACCTCGGATTGCGGGTCGATAAACGCAATCACCCGCCCGCCGCGCATGACAAATTGGTCAATCGCATAGGATTGAATATCGCTGAGCGGGCGCGGATGCGCCAAAAGCAGCACATCAATGCGGCTGGGAATACGCACCGTATCGGCGACAATAAATTCCAATTCAAAGCGGTCGGATAATTCAGCGTAAATCAGAAAGGGCTGCGACTGACCGCGCATGGCCGCCATAATGCCGCCCGCGCCCGTATCCAGTGGCAGATTGGAAATAATGCCCAGCACGGGTTTTTCGGGGCGGCCCAAATTATGTAGCATGCGCGCCAAATCATATTCCAAATATTGCTGCCGCTCGGCGGCAAAATAGGGAATAATTTCAACGCTATCGACCAAATTCGTGCCGACAAGGCCGAAATAAACCACCTCGCCCTCGGCCACGGGCCGCGCCACCAGACCTTGCGCCACGGCTTGGTCTTCGGCTTCCGAAAACGGTTCAGGGTCGATAATATCCAATCGCACCTTGCCGTTTGAGGCCATGGTGATTTCTTCCAACATGTCGCGCACACGCTGCGCCTCGACGCGCAAGCCGGGCTGATTGGCGGCAATGTCTTGCGAATAATAAAAAGTGAGCCGCACCGGCTCTTCCAATGCGGCCACAATATTGCGCGTGCCTTGGCTGAGCGTGAACAGGCCGTTTTCGGTCAAATCAAGACGGGCATTTCTGAGCGCCAAATTGGAGAATAAATTAAGACTGACAAAAATAACGCCCAGCAATATCAGCGCCAACCCATGCGGGCGGCACGATAGGGCGGTTGATAAGCCCTTTAGGCGAGCGGTCAAGAAAGCGCGCATAAGATTACGCCCCTTCCGCTTTTTTCATATCGACGACAATAATCGTCGCGGTTAAAAACACGCCGATAAGCGAGGCGAAAAACATCACATCGCGCGCATCAATCACGCCGCCGGTAATGGCGCGAAAATGCGTCAAGAGAGAGAAAGTCGCCAATGTCTCAACCAGCGCTTGCGGCGCCCAGCCATCGAAAACTTCCAAAACCAAAGGCGCGCCCGATATGGTGAATAAAAAACACGCCACCACGGAAATAACAAAAGCGATGACCTGATTGCGCGTCAAGGCCGACAAGCAAGAGCCAATGGCGAGATAGCCACCGGCCAGCATGAGCGAGCCTAAATAAGACGCCAGAATGACGCCATTATCAGGGTCACCGAGAAAATTCACGGTCAGCCAAATCGGGAAGGTGAGCGCCAAAGCCAAAGCCGAAAACGCCAAAGCCGCCACATATTTGCCAATCACCACAGCCGTCAGCGGCACGGGCAGGGTCAATAATAATTCAATCGAGCCATTGCGCCGCTCCTCGGCCCAAAGCCGCATGGAAATCGCCGGTAGGAAAAATAAATAAAGCCAGGGATGAAACATGAAGAAGCTGGTTAAATCGGCTTGGCCCATTGAAAAATACGCGCCCAAATAAAATGTCGCCAAGCCATTGGCCAACAAAAACACAATGATAAAGACAAAGGCCAAGGGCGTTGCAAAATAGCCGCTAAATTCGCGTGCGGTAATGGCCAGCAAAGCCCGCATCATGACGCGTCCTCCTGTTGGGCCGAAAAGAGCGGCGCAGCAGGACGGGCCTTGCCGGTCAAGGCACCAAACACATCATCCAAGCGGCCGGTCTCCAAAGCCAAGGCGCGCGGTGCCAAACCCGCCTCCCCGACACGTGCACGCAAGTCAGCCAGCAAAGCGCCCGGCTCGCTGCCTTTGGACGCAAAAATATGCAGCGTGCTTTCATCGCCCCGCATCACAATCTCGGCGCTGTCATGCGCGACTTTTTGCAATAGGGTTTTCGCGGCGGATAATTTTTCGGTTTCCAAAGTCAGCGACACCGCACCGCTATAGCGCGAGCGCGCCGCCAATTCAGACGGTGTGCCCTCAGCCACAATTTGCCCGCGATCGATAATCATCGCCGCAGCGCAAACCGCATCCACCTCTTCCAAAATATGGGTGGAAATAATAATCGCCTTATCGGCGGCCATATCAGAAATGGCGCGGCGCACTTGAAATTTCTGGTTCGGATCCAACCCATCGGTCGGCTCATCCATCACCAAAACATCGGGGTCATGCACAATGGCTTGCGCCAGCCCGACGCGACGGCGATAGCCTTTTGACAGCGTATCAATCGGTTGGTCGAGCACACCGTGCAATTCGGTCATCTCAATGGCACGCCCCTCAGCGGCGCGAGCCGCCGCTTTATCAAAGCCGCGAATGCGGGTGATGAATTGTAAAAACGCGCGCGGCGTCATATCCGGCCAAGCCGGTGCGCCTTCGGGCAAATAGCCGAAATGGCGTTGCGCCGCCAACATATCATCGCAAATATCGAGGCCCATAATGCGCGCCGTGCCCGCACTGGGGCGCAAAAAACCGGTAATCATTTTCATGGTGGTGGATTTACCCGCCCCATTCGGCCCCAAAAAACCCATGACCTGACCGCGCTCAACCCGAAAAGACAGGTCAGCCACGGCGGTGAAATCACCGAATTTTTTGACGAGATGATCGACTTCAATCATGTGGTTATTCTCAACGAGCCTCCCAGCCCATAATCGAGCGCGCCATCTCGGCCCGATAGGTGAACCCTACATTTAGGTGAAGCGGCTGGCGCTGGCAATGCGCTTTCTGGCACATCTGAAAAACCGACATAAATCTCTCCTCTCGGGCGCATAATGAAAGCCGACAAAAAATGCCCGACGCGCCAGTCATGGGAGGAGAGAACAAGGCAGCGCGCCGGGCTGGGCTCTTTAAGCCTGTCCCATCATCACCATGAATGGGACAAGAAAAAGACGTAAATAGGGCAATTTCGGGGCAGGCCAAAACTTGCAATTCACCCGGCAAAGCGTCACCATAGCGTATGAGCAAATCACGCAAATCTCTGGTCATTGTCGGCAATGCTTTTGAGCGCGAACGCCGCGCCGCGCAGGCCGCGCCCAAGCGCATTATGTGGACGCGGGACGAGCTGGGCCATTTGCTGAATGTCTATGGCCGCATGGTGGCGGCAGGCCTATGGCGCGATTATGCGATTAATGATGGCCGCGAGGCGGCGTGTTTTTCTGTCTTTCGCCGCGCCAGTGAAGTGCCGCTTTTTCGGATTGATAAAATTCCGGCCTTGCGCCGCAAGCAGGGGCAATATGTGCTGCATGCCATGGATGGGCGGATTTTGCGCCGCGGCCACGACCTGCCCGCTTTGATGCGGTTTTTTGACCGCGCCACGCTAAAATTGGTCGATTGACCCGTTCACATAACAGACATTAAAAAACCCGACCCGTTTGCATAACAGGCCGGGTTTTGAAATTTTTGACGCGGTGCGCCTTAGTCCCGATTGCCCAAAAATTGCAGCAGGAATAAGAACATATTGATGAAATCCAAATACAGGCGCAACGCCCCCATAATGGCTTTCTTCTCAGCTATGTCGCGGCTGTCACCGGCATAATAAATCCGCTTAATATCTTGCGTGTCATAGGCCGTCAGACCGGCAAACAGCAAAACGCCAATCACTGAAATGGCGAAATGCATGGCCGGGCTTTGCATGAAAATATTCACGATAGAGGCCAGAATAATGCCGATAAGCCCCATAAACAGGAAAGAGCCCATACCGCTTAAATCGCGCTTGGTGGTGTAGCCATAAAGCGATAATGCGCCGAATGAGGCGGCGGTGATAAGGAATGTCCGCACCACTGAGACGCCGGTAAAGGCCAGCAGCACATAAGACAGCGACAGGCCGGTCATGGCGGCGTAAATCCAGAACGTGGTTTTGGCCGCGCTGGCGCTCATTTTATGCAAGCGGCTGGAGAGATAAATCACCATGCCCAGCGGCGCCAAAACAACCAGCCAAATCAGCGGGGTTTGCGCCAGAGCCACATAAATTCCCGAGGCCGCGCCAATATAGGCGGTGATGGCCGTGGCCAGCAGACCGAGGCCCATATAATTATAAACCTTGGTCATATAAATACGCAGACCCTCGTCAACCGCTTGCGTTTTCGCTTCGGCGGCTTGGGTGGTTTGATTATTCGACCAGTTTTCAGCCATGGTTCATGTCCTCTCGAAATTTCATTTAACTTAATATCGGCACAAATCTTGTCTTTTTCAAGGCGTTTCCGTGCAAAATTATCGGTGACGGCGGTAAAAATCTTATTTTGCGGGCAAAACCGCCTATTCACACCGCCTATTCACTGCGTAAAACCGGTGCCGCCGGAGCGCCCAAAGCCTGATAAGTACCCAAAAGACCCAAACTCACCGTTAAAAAGACCGCGCCCAGCACGGTCATCGCCAATGTTGCGGGTAAAAACACAAATTCAGCCTGCATGGCCCCGGCAATCAGGCCATAAGCCGCCAAACTGCCCGCCACCGCCGCAATCAGCGCCGCGCCCAGCCCCATTAGCGCATATTCTAGGGCAAAGGCCAGCATGATGCGCGCGCGCGTCGCGCCCAGCACTTTCATCACCACCGCATCATAGACCCGCGCACGGTGACCGCTGGCCATGGCACCGGCCAATACCAAAATACCGGCCAGCATGGTGACCAAGCTCATGGCGCGAATGCCCAGCCCCAAATTATTCAACACATCGCGCATGGTGGCGATGGCTTCCTTGACCCGTATCATGGTCACATTGGGAAAATCACGCGCCATGGTGCGGGCAAAAGCCGCCTCATCTGCCGCGTCCAAGCTCAGCGAGGCGAGATATGTATGCGGCGCATATTTGAGCGGATTGGGCGAAAACACCATGATGAAATTCATGCCCCCCGACGCCCAATCGACAAAACGCAAATTGGCAATCTCGGCTTTCAGCGGCCGACCCAACACATTGACCTCAATCATATCACCGACCGATAGGCCCAATTCACCGGCTTCCTCAGCCGAAAATGACACGAGCGGCGGGCCGTCATAATCTTCCGGCCACCACGCGCCCTCAACAATCTCGCCGCCTTCGGGCGCGCTGGCCGCATAGGTTAGGCCGCGATCGCCGCGCAGCACCCACGCCGCTTCGGGGGCCGGGTCATAATCAGCCGCCGCAATGCCGCGTAATGATAAAACCTGTCCGCGCAACATGGCGGCGGTTTCTACCATGCCGAGCGAGCTTTGCGCCTCAGCCAGTTCCAACACATTGTCAATTTGTTGCGGGCCAATATCGAGCAGGAAAAAACTCGGCGCGCGCTCCGGCAAGTCGCCACTGATTTGCGCGTTAATATTGCCATCAACCATTGAAATGGCCGAGAGCAACGTCACCGATAGGCCGATGGATAACATGACGGCGCGCACCGGAGCTTGCGGACGGGTGATATTGGCCAGCGCCAAACGCAATTCAGGTCGCTTGGGCCGCCCGACCCGCTTGGCCGCCCAGACCAATAAAGCCGCCGCGCCGCGCAAGAGCAGATAAGCCAAAGCCACACCAATGGCGAACCAGAGGGCAACATCGCGGCGTTCAGAAATCAACATGGCCAAACCGCCCAAAGCGACAAAACACGCGCCAATGGCCACCAGATACGGCCAAGGCGGGGCGCGATAACGTTCCGCCGCATCGGCGCGAAACAGTGCCGTGACCGGCGTCAGTTCAACCTGCCCTAATGGCCAAAGGGCAAAAGCTGCGGCGGATAAAAGACCAAACCCCGCCGCCGCCAAAAGCGGTGCCGGATAAAGCCCAATGGCCAGTTCAACCGGCAGCACAGCATTGAATAAAAATTTCACCACGCCCGGGGTCGCCGCGCCCAAAGCCAGCCCGACCGCCAAAGCCACAAGGCTGAGCAGGCTGATTTGCACGGCATAAATGCGAAAGATAAAGCGTCCCGATGCGCCAAGCGCTTTGAGCACGGCAATGGTTTCGCGGCGTCTTTGCAAATAGGCGGTAATCGCATTGCCGACGCCGACGCCGCCCACCACCAAAGCCGTCAGCCCGACCAGAGTGAGAAACAGACCCAGCCGCTCAATAAAGCGGCGCATGGAGGGCGAGGCATCGCTGCGGTCGCGAATGCGCCATCCGGCCAGCGGAAAGGCTTGCGGCGCGGCAAGCGCCACGGCTTTGACGGCGGCATTATCCGCCGTCACCGGCAAGCGCAGGCGATAATGATAATTAATCAGCGCGCCCGGGCGCAGCAAACCGGCGGCTTTTAACGTGTCATGGCTGACCATCAGCCGCGGCGCGAGGGGAAAGCCACCGGCATTGCGGTCGGGCTCTTTGGCAATCACGCCGTTCAGGCGCAGGCTTATCTCGCCCATAAGTACGATTGCCCCGGGCGCGAGGGCGAGGCGGTCAAACAGCCCCTGCTCGGCCACCGCCCCATAAATGCCCGCGCGGGTTTGCAGCGCGCCCTCAAGCCCGTCAATCCCCGCCACCAAATCATTCAAAACAACCCGCCCATAAAGCGGATAGACACCATCAACCGCTTTGGCCTCAACCAGCATGGCCGCATCGCTATTTGCGCCATCATCAGCCGGACGCACTTCAGCCGGACGCACCATGGCGCGCATAGTGGCAATCTCTGACACAGTGCCGCGCTGCGCCAACCAGTTTTTTTCCGCTGCCTCACCGGCGCGATGAATGAGGCGAAAATCAATATCGCCGCCCAAAATAGTTTGGCCTTGCGCCACCATGCCGGCCACCAAAGCGGCGGAAAGCGAGCCGACACCGGAAATGGTGAAAATACCCAAAATCAGACAGAGCAGAAAAATGCGAAAACCGGATAAAAAGCCGCCGGTCTTTCCGCCACCGCCATCGCCACGCATTTCGCGCCGCGCCAGCCGCATGGCCAGCCCCCAGCCCAGCTTATGATGGGCAATATCGCCGCGCATCAGACAAGCACCCCGTCGCGCATGGTCAAAGTGCGGTCGCATTTTTGCGCCAAATTGGCGTCATGGGTAATGAGAAACAGGGTTGAATTGCGATTTTTCGCAAGATTTAAAATTAATTGCATAATGCTCTCGCCGGTCGATTGGTCGAGATTGCCGGTCGGCTCATCGGCAAATAAAACCGGCGGGTCGGCCACCATGGCCCGCGCCAAAGCCACGCGTTGTTGTTCTCCGCCCGACATTTGCGCCGGATAATGGTCATGCCTATCGGCCAAACCGACCTCGGCCAAAAGCGCCGCAGCGCGCGCGCGGCAATCCTTCTCGCCCGCCAATTCCAGCGGCAAAGCGGTGTTTTCCAAAGCCGTCATGGTCGGCACGAGATGAAAACTTTGAAACACAATGCCAATATGGCGACGCCGAAACCGCGCCAAATCGTCCTCGCTCATCATGCCATAATCATAATCGGCCACCGCCACGCTGCCGCTTGTCGGGGGTTCCAATCCGGCCAGCACCATCAGCAATGTCGTCTTACCCGAGCCTGACGGGCCGATAAGCCCAACCGTCTCGCCGGCGGCAATGGATAAATCAATGCCGCGAAGTATGTTGACGTCACCGGCGCGACTGGGCAGGGTAACGGTCAAATTTTGGGTCTCAATCATCGCGGATGGTCTTTCCTATATGGCTGTTAAAGCACAAGCAGTTTTGTCCTACATAGAACGCGAAACCGCGTCAAACCCGTTGCAGGCTTTTATCGGCAGGCTCGGTTTGTTTACGCTGTTCACGGCTTTATGGATGAGCTTTATCACAATGGCGCATTCCCAAGAGGCCCAAAACCCGCCAATCCGCCATTTGGTCGCGCTGGGCGACAGTTTGACGGCAGGCTATGGGCTGTCGCCGCAAGACGGTTTTACCGCGCAATTACAAGCCGCGCTGGCGCAAAAAGGCCATCGCGTCATTATTCATAATGGCGGCGTGTCGGGTGATACCAGCGCCGGGGGGCGCGCGCGTTTGGATTGGGTGATTGGCCCTGAAACCGATGCGGTGATTATTGAGCTGGGAGCCAATGATATGTTGCGCGGCATCCCGCCCCAAGTGACGAAAAAAAATCTGCGCGCCATTATTGAGACGCTGAACGCCAAGGGGCTTCCGGTCTTACTGGCGGGCATGTTGGCCGCGCCCAATTTGGGGCCGCAATATGAAGCGCAGTTCAATCAGCTTTATCCGCAGCTTGCCAAACAATATGGCTTGGTGTTTTATCCATTTTTCTTGGACGGCGTGGCCGGTGACCCGACTTTGAATTTGGCGGACCGCATCCACCCCAATCGTGATGGCATTCAAGTCATTGTTAAAAATATTATGCCGAGTGTTGAAACATTATTGGCACGCATCAAACCTTAAGGGAGAGGGACATTATGGAATATCGTCGTTTGGGACATACTGACATTAAAGTCAGTTCTATTTGCTTGGGCACTATGACATGGGGCGAGCAAAATACCGAGGCCGAGGGCCATGAGCAAATGGACTATGCGGTTGAGATGGGCATTAATTTTTTCGATACGGCGGAAATGTATGCCGTGCCGCCAAAGGCCGAGACACAAGGCAAGACTGAAGAAATTATCGGCACATGGTTTCAAAAAACCGGCAAGCGCGAGGATATTATTCTGGCCTCTAAAGTGGCCGGTCGTGCGCCAATGAACTGGCTGCGCGATGATGGCAGCGGCACTGAGCACACGGCGGCGCAAATTCATGAAGCGGTTGATAAAAGTCTGGCGCGCCTGCAAACCGATTATATTGACCTTTATCAATTGCATTGGCCCGACCGCCCCATCCGCATTTTCGGCGGTCTGGGGCATAAGGAAATGGGCGGCGAGATTAACCGCATTGAGGATATTCTCGGCGTGCTGGGTGATATTCAAAAGGCCGGTAAGGTGCGCCATTTCGGCCTGTCCAATGAAACGCCCTGGGGCATTATGAAATTCCTACAGCATCATGAAATGGATAAAGCCCTGCCGCGCATGGTGTCGGTGCAAAATGCCTATAATCTGCTGAACCGGATTTATGAGCTTGGCAGTTCTGAAATTTTTCACCGCGAAGGCGTTGGCCTGCTCGCCTATTCGCCCTTGGCGCAAGGCTATTTGACCGGCAAATATCAAGGCGGCGCAACCCCGCAAGGCTCGCGCAAACAATTATTCGACCGCCTGCAACGCTATGAAGTCGATGGCGCAGAAGAGGCCATTGACGGCTATTTGGCGATTGCTGAAAAATATGGGCTGGATGCCTCGCAACTGGCCAATCAATTTGTCACCACACGCGATTTCGTCACCTCCAATATTATTGGGGCAACCAGTATGGAACAGTTGAAACTGGCCGTGACCAGTGTTGATGTTGAGCTGAGCGATGAGATTTTGGACGAGATTGATAAGGTGCATTTGCGCGCCCCCAATTTATGCCCATAAGCGTTTTTGAAGGAAAAGAGAATGGTTGAGAAATTAAAACCCGCCGAGAAAAAGGCCGCGCTGGCCAAGCTCAAAGGCTGGAAAAAAGTCAGGGGCCGCGAGGCCATTCACAAGACATTTGTCTTTGCTGATTTTAACGCCGCTTTCGCCTGGATGAGCCGCGTCGCCATGCAGGCCGAAAAACTCGACCATCATCCGGAATGGGATAATGTTTATAAAACCGTCAATGTGGTGCTGACCACCCATGATGCGGGCGGGCTATCAGCGCTGGATGTGGCGCTGGCCCGCTTTATGGACAAGACCGCAGGCGCGGCTGGACGCGGAAAATAATGCGCGCGGCCCGCATCCGCTTTGCCGATATTGCGGTATTGGCGTTGCTGGCAGGACTGGCCATTGCCACCGCGCTTTTGCAAAACCGCCATCAACCCATGGCGCTGCACGACCAAGCCATTCGCGCCATTATCGGGGCGCAAATTGAAGCATTCCGCCGCGATGACGAGCTGGCCGCTTTCGGCTTTGCCGCGCCCGATTTGCGCGCTCAATTTGTGGCGCCCAATCGCTTTATGGCCATGGTGCGCGCCCATTATCGGCCGGTTTATATGGCGCAAAGCGTCAGCTTTACCGGCCCGGCGCGCGCGGTTGCTGAGACGCCGGAAATCCGCTTACAGGATGTCTATTTGGTCGATGATCGGGGCACCAGTCATAAGGCGCGCTATATGATGCAAAAACAGCCGGACGGATCTTGGAAGATCTCCGGCTGTCAATTGCTTGCATCGCATCAGATGGATATCTGAGCGGCGTTTCCCCTGAGCCGGGGGACTCTTTTTCCCCCGAGCCGGGGAACTCTTTTTCCCCTAGCGGGGAGCCATACGAATAGCACCGTCAAGGCGCACATCTTCACCATTAAAATAATTCACTTCGCACATGGTTTTGGCCAGCGCGGCATATTCTTCCGGCATGCCAAGACGTGACGGGTAAGGCACCATAGCACCCAAGGCTTGGCGCACATTATCCGGCGCACCGGCCAGCAGCGGCGTATCAAAAATGCCCGGCAAAATCGTGTTGACGCGAATGCCTTCACGCGACAAGTCGCGCGCGATGGGCAGGGTCATGCCGACCACACCGGCTTTGGAGGCTGAGTAAGATGCTTGACCGATTTGGCCATCTTCGGCCGCTACGGAGGCAGTATTCACAATCGCGCCTCGGTCGCCGCAAGCCAGCGGGTCAAGGCTCATCATACCGGCCGCCGATTTGGCGATGCAGCGAAATGTGCCGACCAGATTGATCTGAATGATGAGATTAAACGCATCGAGCGGGAAGTGATTAATATCGCCCGTCTCTTTATTGCGCGAGGCGGTTTTCACCGCATTGCCGGTACCGGCGCAGTTAATCAAAATACGCTCTTGGCCCAGCGCGTCGCGGATTTTGGCAAAACCGGCATCCACTTCGTCATCAGAGGTGACATTGACCTTGGCAAAAGCGCCGCCAACATCCTTGGCAACGGCTTCGCCGCGCTCTTCGTTCAAGTCGAAAATGCCGCATTTCACGCCGTTTTCGGCCAAAAGGCGCACAGTGGCTTCACCAAGACCGGACGCGCCACCGGTCACAATGGCGGTAATATTTGAATCGAGTTTCATTATCTCTCTCCCAAAATGAGCTTCGTCAATATGGCTCGAACCTTATTCAGTCCGCCGCCGCCGTGCAAGCCTTGATTGCCCTTGTGAGCGCGAGATGGCAGATGAGGATAAATATCGGGCTGTCAGATTAAGGCGATGGCGGGCCGGACGCCGCCGCCGCACCGGCCTCGCGCCGCAAAATATAAAAACTCGATGCGACAATAATCAGCGCGCCGACAATCGTATAAATATCCGGCACGGTGGAGAACACGACAAACCCGGCCAGAGCGGCAAAAATAAGCCGCGAATAATCCACCGGCGCAATCACGCTGGCCTCGCCCATGGCAAAGGCGCGAATGAAACAATTATGCGAGGCCGTGGCCAATATGCCCATCGCCACCAGCATCAGAAATTCTTGCATATTGGGTGTTTGCCAAACAAAAAAAGTCGGAATGGCAATCAGCGTCACCGATACGGTATTGGTGTAAAACATCAGCGTCACCGAACCATCATAGCGCGACGCAATATTGACCAGCACTGTGGCCAGCGCGACCAAAAACGCATGGCCCAATGCGGCCGCCGCGCCGAGGCTCAATAACATGCCCGCCTCACCGCCCCCCATATTGGGCCGCAGCATAATCAGCACGCCAACAAAACCGACACAGGCCGCAATGGCGCGGCGCGGGCCGACCGCTTCGGATAAAATAAAGGCCGCCAAAGGCACGAGAAATAAATTGCGCGAAAAGCTAATGGCCTGCGCCTCGGCCAAGGGCAAAGCGACAATGGCGTAAAACCCCAAAAACATCGCCACTGAGCCGACCACGCCACGGGTCATTTGCAGCACCGGTATTTGCGTTTTCATACCGGCCCAAATGCCGCCCGTGCGCGCAAAAATCGGCAAAATAACCGCCAGCGCGACCAAGCCCCGAAAGAAAGAAATTTCAAACGGGTGCAGGGTCTGGCCGAGCGTTTTCACCAGCACACCGGTAAAGGTGAACATGGTCGCAGAGGCCAGCAGCCATAAGGCCGCGCGACGATTATTGACCGGCTGGCGCGCCGGTGCAGCGGGGGTTTTGGCCACGCGGGGTCAGCCTTCGCTGCGACCGGTGGTCAGAATAACCTTACCCTTAACTTCGCGATTGGCCATTTTATTGAGCGCGTCAGCGGCCTGTTCGAGCGGAAATTTATCGGAAATATGAGGCCGTATCGTGCCCGCCTTATACATGCCCATCAGCTCTTGCAAATTGGCCTGATTGGCCTTCGGGTCACGCGCCGTAAAGGCACCCCAAAACACGCCGACAATCTGACAGCTTTTCAGCAGCGCCAGATTAAGCGGAATGGCCGGAATATCACCGGCCGCAAAACCGATAACCAAGTAACGCCCTTCCCAATTAATCGCCCGCAAGGCCGGTTCGGCATAATTATCACCGACCGGGTCATAAATCACATCGGCACCTTGGCCGCCGCTTTTCGCTTTAATCTCCTCAGAGAAAGCTTTTTGCTGGTCGCGGTCGAGCTTGCCCGAGGGATAAAGAATGGTCTCATCCGCGCCATGCGCGACACAGACATCAAGCTTGTCTTGGGTCGAGGCGGCGGCAATCACCCGCGCGCCCATGGCTTTGCCCAATTCGACAGCCGCCAAGCCGACACCGCCGGCGGCGCCCATCACCAAAAGCGTTTCACCGGCTTTTAATTGCGCGCGGTCTTTCAGACCATAATGCGATGTGCCATAGGTCAGCACCAAAGCTGAGGCGGTTTCGAGGTCCATTTCATCAGGCACCGGAATACACGCCGCTTCATTGAGCGCCAATTCTTCCACATAGCCGCCATGGCCGCATGAGCCGATAACGCGGTCACCGATTTTAAGGTTTTTGACGCCATCGCCCAATTTCGACACCACACCGGCCACTTCGCCGCCCGGGGCGAAAGGCAGAGGCGGTTTGAATTGATATTTATTTTGAATGATGAGCACATCGGGGAAATTCACCGCCGCCGCATGCACTTCCAGCACCACCTCTCCGGGGCCCGGCTCGGGGGAGGCAATATCCTCAACGACCAGACTTTCAGGCGGCCCAAACTCTTTGCACAATACAGCTCTCATTTTTATCTCCCTGTTTAATGCCCGCTTCAGGGCGTCTTAGACGACGCAGCACGGGGTTTTCTTTGCATGGCTCAGCGTTTAACATAAATGCCGTCACGCGCATATGGGGGTCATCATAAGCCAGTCGCCTATAATGAGAAGCGGAAAATGAAGCGCATGAATGGGGATAATTTAAAGCGCGCACCATAGGCGCTGATGGCGGCGGGCTTTACAGCCGCCCTTCAAGCTCATTACGCAAACGCGAAAAGGCCAAACGCAGGCGCGACTTCACCGTGCCCAAAGGCAGATTTGTATCCGCCGCGATTTTGGAATGTGACCAGCCATTATAAAATGCCAGACGCACCAATTCGCGTTGTTCATCGGGCAATTTTTCCAGCGCGACGCGCACCGCTGCACCCTCACGCGCCTCAATCACTTCTTCATCGGGCGCGCGCGGCGCATCCGGCACAAGGCTCGGATCTTCAGCATCAATTTCGGGGAATTTCTTTTTGCGCAAAATATCAATCCGCCGATTGCGCGCAATGGTGAAAATCCATGTCGAGGCGGCGGCTTTTTTGCGGTCAAATAAATGTGCTTTGCGCCATACCGTCAAAAGCGCTTCTTGCAGCACTTCTTCGGCCTGGCCATCTGAGGCCCCTAAACGCAATAAATAGCCCTTTAAACGCGGGGCAAAATGCGCAAACAGCGCCGCAAATGCGTCGCGATCTTGGGATTCGGCGATCTTTTCGATAAGACCTGCGAAATCGGTTTTCGCATTGGCGGCAGCGTGTTGCTGTCCAGCCTGATCTAATTCTACTTCGTTTCGCGCGGAGCCGGTGTTCTGGCTACTCGCTGACATGGTCTTAAGACCTCTCTAACCACGCACAATGTTCCGTACGCCTCTTCAGTAGAGGCTATTGGGATGGCAAAAGCAAGCAAAAGCGGGCTGGCCTCTTAAGGCAAATCACCATAGATTGCGGGGCATGTTTAAAAATACGATTTTCGCAGCAATTCTAGGGATTTGCACCCTGTCCACCGGCCATGCCGCCGACCGGCTGATTGGCGAATATGGCGATTGGCGGCTTTTTGCCAATGATAGCGGCCAGGCCAAAAGCTGTTTTATCGTTGGCGAGCCGAAAAGCTCAACGCCGAAAAATGCGCGGCGCGGCGATATTTTCCTGATTGTCTCGCATCGCCCGGGGCAAGGCGTCCGCAATGAATTATCCGTGCGCGTCGGCTATCCCTTCTCAGCCACCTCAGAGCCTTTTGCGCGGGTCGGCAGTGATGAATATGGTTTTTTCACCGGCGTGCAGGTAGAAAACGGCGCAGATGAATGGGCCTGGCTGGAACGGCTTGACGACCAAGCGCGGCTTGTTACCGCCATGAAGCGCGGCAATGAACTGGTTTTTAAGGGCACATCGGCGCGCGGCACATTGACGACAGACAGCTATAGCCTGCGCGGCGTCACCGCCGCCATGAAGGCGCTGGACGCAGCCTGCCCCGCCCCCTAAAACAATCCTCATGGAACATAAAGACCCGCCCCGCCCGAGCCTGATTGGCATGACGCGCGATGATTTGCGCGCCGCGCTGGCCAGTTTGGGCGTTGCCGATAAGCAATTACGCATGCGCGTCGCCCAAATTTGGGGTTGGCTCTATGCGCATGGCTGCCAAGAATTTGACCAAATGAGCAATGTCGCCCAGGGTTTGCGCGATAAGCTGGCCGCCGATTATACGCTGGCGCGGCTGGACATGGCCGAGCGGCAAATTTCAGATGACGGCACGCGCAAATATTTATTTCGGCTGGCGGACGGGCAATTGGTCGAGACGGTTTACATTCCGGAAATGAATCGCGGGACATTATGCGTATCCAGCCAAGTGGGCTGCACCCTGACCTGCCGCTTTTGCCATACCGGCACGCAAAAACTCGTGCGCAATCTGAGCGCGGCTGAAATTACCGGTCAAATGGTGGCGGCGCGGGATGATTTGGAGGATTGGGGCCAAAATCCGCAATCCAATAGCGGCACCCGCAAAGTCACCAATGTGGTGATGATGGGCATGGGCG
Organism: Alphaproteobacteria bacterium; assembly: GCA_029253645.1. Taxonomy (GTDB): domain Bacteria; phylum Pseudomonadota; class Alphaproteobacteria; order RS24; family RS24; genus UBA8337. The sequence continues at coordinate 17,182 of JAQWZC010000110.1, forward strand.
AGCCGCTTTATAATAGCGATAATGTCGCCGCCGCGCTGAATGTGATGAGCGATGGCGACGGGCTGAGCCTGTCA
>JAQWZC010000129.1 GCA_029253645.1 Alphaproteobacteria bacterium
ATATTAAGCTGCGGATAGACCCCCAGCGCGGCGGCGAAAAACACCGCGCCATCGGCGCTATAACCGTTAAAGAAAAAGCGGTCATAAAAATTGCGGTCACTGCCCGCATAAGCCATTGGCTCGGGCGTTTGGTGCAGCGGGTAATCATCAGCCGGTGTCAGCATTTTCTCGCTCTCTAGAGTTTCACTGGAGTTTCATTACATGGCCGAAATGCCGCCATCGAGCTTCAGCTCGGCACCGGTCATAAACTTGCTTTCATTGCTGGCCAGATAAAGCACCGCATGGGCGACATCGCTGGGGTCGCCAATTTCGCCCAAGGGCACTTGGCGCGCCAGTTTTTTGACCAATTCATCCTTGCCGATTTGGTCGGCCATGCCGTCTAAAATCGGCGTGTCGATAAAGGTCGGGTGAATGGAATTGGAGCGGATTTTATAGCCGCGCTTGGCGCAATGCAGCGCCACGGATTTTGACAGGAGCCAGACCCCGGCCTTGGCTGAATTATAGGCTGCCATATTGTGACCTGCGATGAGGCCGGCAATGGAGGAGATGTTGATGATGGAGCCGGGCGCATGGGCGACCATGAGCGGAATGGCATATTTGCAGCCCAAAAACACGCTATCGACATCGACCGCATGCACCCGTTTCCAGGTTTCGAAATCGGTATCCTCCACCGTGCTGCCGCCGCCAATACCGGCATTGTTGAGCAGGACATTCAGCCCGCCCATATCCTCATGCGCGGCCTGCAAAGCGGCTTGCCAATTTTCCTCATTGGTGACGTCGAGGCGATAGGCGAAGGCCTGGCCCGGACATTCTTGGTTAATCTCATCGGCGGCGGCTTTCACGCCCTCTTCATTAATATCGCTGAGCGCGACTTTGGCGCCCTCGCGCGCCAACATCATGGCCGAGGCTTTGCCCAGCCCTGAGGCCGCGCCGGTGATGAATGCCATTTTTCCCTGAACCCGCATGCGTAATCTCCTATTTGTTTTTTGATTTATCAATGACGGCGCGCACCGCCGCCTTATTGTCGTCCGAACCGGTGAGCAGGGCATATTGCTCGCGATCCATGAAAGATGAAAGATGATTGAGCGCATTGGCTTGCGCGTTAATGGCCTGCTTGCTCATACGCACCGGCACGGGCGGCAGGGCCAGCACTTTTTGCGCCAAGGCGTGTGCCGCCTCCATCGTGCCGCCGGCCGGGGTGACGATATCGACCAGCCCCCATTTCTCGGCCGTGGCGGCGCCGATATTTTCGCCCAGAATGACGAATTGTTTGGCGCGCGACGGGCCGATTAAAACGGTGATGCGCGGATTGGCCTGCCATGACATGTTGATGCCGAGCGGCACTTCGGGCAGGCGAATATCGCAATCCTCGGAGGCGACGCGCCAATCGCAGGACACGGCCAGCGCCAGCGCGCCGCCAATGGCGAAACGCTCCATGGCGCAAATGGTGATTTGTTCCAACGCTTCCCAAGCGGCACACATATCGGGGCCGAGCAAAAGCTGCTGGCGTTGCGTCAGCGTGTCGAGATGATGGGTGTGCATATCGGGGTCTTTGAGGTCGGCACCGATGGAGAAGGCGCGCGCGCCGGTGAGGATAACGCAATGCGTCTCAATATCGGTTTTCAGCCAACGCGCCACATCGCGCAAGCCCGCCATAGCGGCTGCGGAAAGCGGGTTCATGCCACCGCCATAAGCGCCACGGTCGAGCGTGACAATGGCCAGACCGTCCTCGCGGGTCAGTGTGACCCCTTCCGGCAACTGCGGCATATCCATAAATCCCTCCCCAATTTGGAGGATATGTTAGTAGGGCGGCGGTAATTTGCAAGGGGAGAGACGCAGAGGGTCGCAAAGAAAAAGGGCGAACCCGCAGGCGCGCCCTCAAAGTTTCTATCAGCCGGACTTATCTGCCCAATTAACGACCAAGTGGGTGGACGTTAGCCGGTGTGTAATAATCCGGCGTCAGGTAGTCGAGGCCTTTATCCACAATATTGGCCGGACGTTCAGACTTCATGGCGAGGCGGAAGGTGCAATAAGGGAATAGATTACCGAGTGCTTTTACCGCATAAAAAAACGGCCCCGTGGAGGGGCCGTTTCAAATTCAAGATCAGACAATAAATCAGTTTCCCAGACTATGCGCCTTAATGCCCGGCGCGCCGAGCAGGATAATGTCATCGCCGCCCTTGCCAATG
>JAQWZC010000136.1 GCA_029253645.1 Alphaproteobacteria bacterium
CCCTGATGTCTTAAGCAGCAGGTGAACTTAATGGTGCAGTGTTCGCCTTACCAGGGCGGGGGCTATAGAGATGGGCCACATCTCGGTAAGTAATTTGGGTGATTCTTGGCAGGTAGCTACCAGGTCACGGCAAGGTCTCTATAACCCTGCTATATATTCACTTCCAACCTTTAAAGTCTAAAAAATTATACCACGATTTCCGTTGCTATAAAATGGTAGGGAAGCGAGTCATTTTGACTCATGCCAATTGTGAATTGATGAACTTGGCTATTTTCTTCACTGCAACTGGCTATGTTTCAGGGTCTTCTTCCCTTTGCCACTTGCTACCTGGGCGGGTGTTCCCTGTGCCTAGAAAATCGCCCCAACCAGTCCAGCCTTTGTTTTTATAAGAGTAGTTTGGATAATGACTGGTTTTAATTGGCAACTGTGCATAGGCTAGATGCCTAGCAATTTAAATTCAACGAGATGATATATTTTGTCACCTTATGCAAGGAAGCCCTATGTCACAAGCCCCTTTATCAAGCTCTAAACACTGTAAAGCTCTTCTGCTGGGGGCATCCACCCTGGTTTGTCTCGCCTTATCAACGCCAGCAATGGCTACTGATTTTGTGATTACCAGTGATAATGGCAGTACAAATGGTTTTGGGACAGAAGATGGGGCGACAGCTGCCGATATCGCTGACGATGCAATCAACGGCGATGATACTGTTAGCTTAGGGATTGCGATAGCAACTGGTAACAACATTGGCATCGACACCGCTTCCACTTCCGACCGTGTAGATAGAAACACGATAACCGTCTCTGACACTGGCAGCATTGTGACAGCGGGAGATAACGCAATTGGCATTAGAAATGACGAGTTCAACACCACCATTGTCTCCGGCAGTATTTTAACTAGTGGTATTGATGCACATGGCATTAAAAATGACGATTACAACAACACCACGGTCTCTGGCAGCATTGTGACAGAGGGAGATGACGCAATTGGCATTGATGATGACGAGTTCAACACTATCATTGTCTCGGGGAGTATTACGACAGGGGGTGAGTACGCAAATGGCATTGAGATTTATGAACGCAACACTTTGCTACTATCCGGCAGTATTTTAACTAGTGGTGACCGAGCATCCGGCATTGACAGCTCCGAAAGTAACGACATCAACGTCTCTGGCAGCATTGTGACAAGGGGAGATATTGCACATGGCATTGAAAATAACGATTACAACAACTCCACCGTCTCTGGTAGCATTGTGACAGAAGGTGATGGCGCATATGGCGTGCGTAATTGGGACGGCAACACTATGCTACTATCCGGCAGTATTTTAACTAGTGGTCTAAACTCACACGGCATTGACAATGACGATTTTAACACCAACATTGTCTCGGGCAGCATTACGACCAAGGGCGTTGGAGCAAACGGCATTTTTATCGATGGCGACACCAACAAGACCACCATCTCTGGCACCATTACGACAACGGGCGATAATGCACACGGCATTGGCAACGATGGCGACGCCAACAAGACCACCATCTCTGGTTATGTAAAAGCAACAGGCGCAAATGCAGCGGCCCTTTATAATCACGATGGTCATCGCAACAGCTTCACGTTAAACGAAGGCGCATCCATTATTGGCGATGTGTTAGCAAAAGATGATGCAACCAGCTCCAAACTAATCTTCAACCTTGGCTCATCCACGTCCTACGTCTACTCCGTTTCTGGCAAGGGCGCAGGAATAGGCGCAGGTCAGTGGGCATTCAGCGACCTGGATGGACGCTCTCAACTTGTCACGACCTCTGGCATAGGATGTGCGACGATTGCTGATGCAGGTAACGATACCTGTAACCTGGTCACCGCAGTTGGCAATGGCAATGCAGAAACCCAAAACGAGCTACAGTTTGGTACCAACACCTCTATGATTGGCTCGCTATCACTTGGTGGTAACACGGGTGGCTCTGCTGAGGTTAAGCCCGTTGCGCAGACGTCTAAGATGGATGTTTGGACCCAGGTCTACAGTGGGTCTTTAGAGCGGGATGCACGCACAAAGCAAACGTCCTTTGACGCTGATTACCTTGGCCTCACCATTGGCACCCCCGTGTCATTCAAGGACGACACACTTAATCTGGACTTGGTGTTCAATATGTCCACTACCGAGCTGGATATTAGCCCAACCCAAGACCAAGAGATTACAGCCAAGTCCTATAACCTTGGTGCTGTGTTTCGTGACCTTGCACCTTCCACAGGCTTGGTAGTGGATGCCTACGGCTTTATCGGTCATAACTCTTATGACGCTAAGCGTAAGGTGATGAACAACCAACAGGCGACTGGCTCGGAGACTGTCACGGCGTCTTACTCAGGCATGGAAGTCCTTGTGGGGGTAGACGCACAATACAGCCAAGCCATAGATGAGACACTGAGTTTCATAGGTGGTGTGAACGCCAGCCTGAGCCATGAGAAGATTGGTTCGTACTCTGAGAGCAAGTATTATGCCTGGGGTTCTCGCACGATGACCCAATTAACGGGGGGTATTGCGGCAGGGCTTGAGTACGAGAAGGACGGCCTGACCGGCTTTGCGACGCTTGGTCTCCAACGCAGTCATTTAACTCACGGCAAGTCAGCAAGTTACACCAACAATGGCGCTGCTGGTTCGAACACGGATACTTCAGGTGCAGCCATATACGGCACAGCGACTGCGGGTTTTGATTATGCTGTCGATGACAACATAAACATCATAGGGACTGCGGGCATGTCTCGTGCAAGCGATGGCATCAAAGGGTCTTCTGTCAGCCTCTCCGCAAACTGGCATTTTTAGGGCAAGGGTTTGGAGAGTTAATTGCGGACGCAAGGCTCGACGAAGTTGGCGATGATACTGCTTTGCGCATCGTGCAGTGACGGCAAACCTGAAGCTATGAACTTCCCTATATTTTAGCCAATTATTTGGCAGGCTCTATTTATATATATGAATGCAGGGTGTCTTTTTGGGGGGGTAGTAGAGGACACACTGGGAAATCCAATTCTCTTCTATGCGACTTTTGTCTCGTCAAGATTTGGGTAGACCACATGGGTAGACCAAAACTGCACAAATCCCTGAATTGACAAATTAAAGATGAAGCGATATTATCCAATAATATCAATTACTTCAAAATCCGTTTCCTTCACGGGAGTGGCGGTTCGAGTCCGCCCAAGGGCACCAGCTTTTCTCGCATATCATGCGGCGCATGACGCCAAAATTAGGCCGCGCACCACTTGCCAGCCGCCGCTTATGTGACCTAAACTATGGCCAAGAGAGTTTTTTGAAAAGGGGCGTGTGATGGGAAAAATCGCCACAATCAGCGCAGCAATAAAACAGCTTATCGCCGATAAGGAAGACACCAAACAAGTGTTTGTCATTCTGGAAACCCTGTCGGGCAATTCCGGTTTGCGGGCCTTTAAGCGGTTTAAAAAATCCCCGCATGCAGAAAAAATCCTGCAAGCCGAGAAGCCCTTAATCGATTATTTAAAAGATCGCAGCTGGTTGGAAAGCCTGCCCGAAGGCTCATTGGGGCGCACTTATGCGCGCTTTACGCAAGTCGAACAAATTTCCGCCGACGGGCTGACCGAAGCCTCGGTTGAGGGCCGCCAAGAAATGCGCGAATTGAGCGCGGCGCAAATTAAATATCATGAGCGCCAACGCGACGCGCATGATTTATGGCATGTGTCCACCGGCTATGGCCGCGACCCGTTGGGCGAGTTGTGCCTGCTGGCGGTGACATGGCGTCAGCTCGGCAATCCGGGCATTTTGCTGATTATCCTGTTTGGCTATTTGGTATCGCGCAAAGAGGCGCCGGGTCTGGGCATTGGCAAAGCGATTTTGGAGGGCTTTCGTCTGGGGCGTTTGGCCAAGGGTCTGCCCACCGCGGAATGGGAGCGTTTGCTGAGCTTGCCGCTGGAAGATGTGCGCGCTGAATTGGGCATTAAAACGGCGACGCGCTATCGCGCCATTATTGACACCACACCGGATTTGCAAACCGCCGGTTACGCAGCGGCTGAATAATGCGCCTGACGGTTTACGGTATTCCCAATTGTGACACGGTGAAAAAGGCGCGGGTCTGGCTGGCCGATAAGGGTGCCGATTTTACCTTTCATGATTTTCGCAAAGACGGCCTCAGCCAAGATATGGTGACGCGCTGGCTGGCCGCGCAACCTATGGATAAATTATTAAACAAGCGCGGCACGAGCTGGCGCAAATTATCCGATGCCGATAAGGCCAATGCGGATGACGCACATCTCATCCCGCTTATGCTTGCCAATCCGACCCTCATTAAACGTCCGGTTATTGAAGCGGGCGATAAGGTGACGGTCGGCTTTACCGATGAGGTAAAGGCGGCGTGGGCCTAGCCTCAATTTCCGGCTTGCTGTCTTTGAGTGAATTTGCCTAAACTTCTTTAAAAGAAGAGGCAGGCAATGACCCACAAAACACTACACCTTCCCGTTTTAACTGCGATGGTTGCAGTCCTAATTGGCTGTGCGGGCGAACCCTATGATTTTGAAAAAAGTTTGTCGGCTTATGTGGGGCTTCCTATATGGGAATTGAACAATACTTTTGCTCGGCAACCATCGACCCAAAAACTGCTTGAACACCAAATTTCTGAATATGCGGATGTTACGCGGAACTGTAATACGGGTGATGGCGGGTTAGAATGTTTATTTTTAGGCCATCTTACGGAAGAGAATGTGCAAAATGCCATTGGTCTTTCCAATCTTCGTGGCGTTGAGGTGTTTTCGTGGAATCTATCTGATTATCATAACTACAAGGTCGCCCGTAGGGTTAATCCGCGCAGAAAGCATCCCGTTGAAAAATGCAACACTGATCTATACGGAAATAAAACTGGATACTGCAAAACTGTATGGGTGGAAGAACCCGCAATCTATGAATATGATGAAAAATCAAAATTTGTTGAATGTAAGATAGAGGCAATGGCTAAAGGCGGGGTCGTTATCCAAGTTCAAGCTCAGAACGAAAAAGATTGCGACTTGGTTTTAAAAGGCAAGCTTTTGGATAGAGAAAATTTCATCGCTAAAAAGCAAACGGAACGTTCGACCAAATAACCTTATCGCCTAGCCCTTCTCAATCTCAAATTTTAAGATTTGCATATCGCCCGGGCCGTCTTCTTGGTCGCGGGCGATGAGCTTATGGCCGTTCTCATTTAAGAAATGCGGCACATCAATCGCCGCCATCGGGTCGCTCGCCAAAAGCGTTACCCGCGCGCCTTGCGCCTTATCGCGCAGGGTTTTTTGCAAGCGCAAGACCGGCATGGGGCAGGTCAGGCCGGTGGCGTCAATCTCGCTCATTCAGCCGATTTTTCCTGCGGTCGGGCTTTGGCATATTCGGCCATGCCGGTGAATAATTCGGTAATCTCGGCTTTATCTTGCGCGCCAAATTCATGGAACATGGTGGCGCAATTAATCACAATGCGCTCGCGGTCGCCCCAATCATCAAACACGCCCAGCGCAATATCAAAGGCCGCTTCTTTATAACTCATCCCCGCCTCATAGCGCGCGCGCGCCTCTTGGCGCATGGTGACCAGATAATGGCGCACTTCCTCAACACCGGATTTGGTGGTGATAGGGCCATGGCCCGGAATAATCGTCTCGACATCCATAGCAATAATGCGGTCGCAAGCATCAATCCAATTTTGCACCGGCCCCTCCCAAATAATCGGGTGGCCGCCAATAAATAAAATATCGCCCGTATAGACCGTGCGGTCAGCCGGTACATGCACCAGCGTGTCGCCCGGCGTATGGGCCGGACCGACCGGAATGAGGTGAATATCCTTATCGCCCAGCTTAATGGTTGTTTCTTCTTCAATCAGCCTATCGGGCAGGCGTTGGTCAACCGATTTGAAATCAAACGGGCCGAAGCAGCTGGTGAAATAATCGCCCATCACGCCAAGCTCGGGCGCGGCCTCCAAAAAGCCGACCATCATTTCCGGCGGCTCGGCAGCCATATGTTCGGCGGTTAATTTATGCGCGATAATTTCCGCATCAGGGCAGCAGCAATTGCCATTGCAATGGTCGCCATTGTGATGCGTGTTGATAATCTTATCAATCTTTTGGGCAGCCGGTGCGGCATCGGCATAAGCGGCCAGCATGTCTTGGGTCAGCGGCACATCGAATAAAGTATCGACGATAAGGGATTTATCATTATCGACAATCAAGCCGGAATTTGACCAGCCCCAGCCGCCATCAGGTTGCAGCCACGCATAAGCACCATTGCCGATTTGATGTAAGCCTTTTTCATAGGCAAATTTTGGATGCGCCAAACTCATAATTCTCTCCCCCGAATTTTGAAAAATCAGGCTAACGCAAATTCTCCCTCTTTACATCGTTTTTCGCACGGCTAAACTTTGTGACGAAAATCGACACCAATGCGTCACAAGTGAGGGAGTTCATTATGAGCGATTTTATTCTTATTCATGCGCTGGAAGCGCAAGCCACCGGCCAGCCCGACGCGACCGCATTGGTATATCAAGGGCGCGAAACCAGCTATGGCGCGTTGAGCCATGCCGCCAATCAAACGGCGCAAGCGCTATTGGCCGAAGGTATTGCGCCGCATACGCGCATTGGATTTATGGGCGCCAATTCAGATTTATATTTTCACTTGCTCTATGGCGCACAAAAAACCCGCAGCGTTGTGGTGGGGGTCAATTCGCGCCTTGCCGGTCCGGAAGTGGCTTATGTGTTGAATGATGCCGAGGCGGAAATGCTGTTTGTCGGCAAAGATTTTGTGCCGCTGGTGGAGAGCATTTTGGCCGATTGCCCCAACATTAAGCGCGTTATTGCGATGGATGGCGGGCATGATGAATGGGCCTCGTTTGACGATTGGCGCAATGCAGCCGAGGCGATTGCGCCGGATATGGATTACCATCCCGATGACGATATTATCCAGCTTTATACATCCGGCACGACCGGCCATCCCAAGGGCGTACAATTAACCAATCTCAATATGGAAAGCGCATTTCTTCAATCCGCCGATTGGGCCGGATGGGTGCAAGATGACCATGTGCTGTTATGCATGCCGCTCTTTCATATTGCCGGTGTCAATGTCGGGCTTATCGGCCTGTATAAGGGCGCGAAAGTGACGGTGCTGCCGGAGGTTGATCCGGTTGAGATTTTGCGCCTGATTGAGGTTGAAAAAGTCAGTGTATTGTTCATGGTGCCGGCGGTGATTTTATTCATCTTGCAGCAGCCCAATATTGACGCGGCGGATGTATCGAGTGTGCGGCAAGTGATTTATGGCGCGGCCCCCATTGCCGAGGAATTATTGGTGCAGGCGGCAGCCAAATTTCAATGCGATTTTGTGCAAGTTTACGGCCTGACCGAGACCACGGGCGGCGGCACGAATTTGAAACCCGAAGACCATGACCCGGCGCGCAATAAGCTGCGCTCTTGCGGCAAGCCCAATGCCGGTGTCGAGGTGCTGATTGTCGATGAGGACGGTCAAGAGGTCGCCCAAGGCGAGGTTGGCGAGATTGTCTTGCGCGGCGCGACGATTATGAAGGGCTATTGGAAGAAGCCCGATGCCACGCGTGAGGCGATTAAGAAGGATTGGTTTTACACCGGTGATGCCGGTTTTCTCGATGCCGAAGGCTATGTGTTTATTCATGACCGCGTGAAAGACATGATTGTGTCGGGCGGCGAGAATGTCTATCCGGCTGAGGTCGAGAACGCGCTTTTCGCTCATCCCGATATTGCCGATGTCGCGGTGATTGGTGTGCCAGATGAAAAATGGGGCGAGGCGGTGAAGGCCTGTGTGGTCGCCGCGCCGGGCAAGGAATTGAGCGAGCAAGAGATTATCGATTTCGCGCGCGCGCGCATTGCCGGATATAAATTGCCCAAATCGGTTGATTTCATCGAGGCCCTGCCGCGCAATCCGTCGGGTAAAATTTTGCGCCGCGAATTGCGCGAGCCTTATTGGGAAGGTCAAGAACGCCGCGTCGGCTAATCGCTTTAGGGGCGTTAGACGGGCTGCTTCAGTTTGGCCGCCAGTTCTTTTCTTTGACGGCGCATTTCTATCTCGCTATGGCCCAGCCGCGCTTGCAGCCAATCGGCAATCAGCTCGATTTGCTTGGTGCTGAGGCCGCCAATCTGTCCTTCGACCAAGCGGCGCAGCACAATATCTTCCAGCGTCAGCGCCATTTCATCGGAAACGGCAAAGGCCACGCGCCGCGCCAAAAGCTTATCCTTCAGCCCGCTCAGACCGCGCGCATTGGCGGCCATCATGCGCGGTAATAACCGCCCGTAAAGGCGGCTCATTAAATCAATACTGGCCGTGTCGAAGCTATCAAAGCGGGCGCGCATCTCGTCCATGAAGCGACCCAAATCATCGCGCGGCGCACATTCCAAAGTCGTCACATGGCTGCGGCAGGCCACCGTTTTGGCGTCTAGTTTACGCATGGCCAAATCCACCACTTGCTCGGCCAGCCGCCGCGCACTTGTCCATTTGCCGCCCAAAGCCGATATCAGACCGACAACGCCGCCCGATTGGCTATGGTCGTAAATCTCACTGCCACGGCTCAGCCCGTAAGTCGCATCGCTCTTATCGTCCATATCAGCCACCAGCGGGCGCAAGCCGACATAAGAAAAAACCACATCCTTGGGCGTTAATTTGGCGGCGGGCAGGGCGCGATTGGCTTTTGCCAAAAGCATCTCAATATCGCTTTTGGTAACGCGCGCCTTATCGGGAGCGGCGTCAAATTTCGTATCCGTCGTCGCCAGCACACTCATGCCCATATAGGGGGTGATGAATAAATGCTCATCGCCAATCGGCATGGCCAAAGCCGCGCCGCGGGTCAGATTGCGCGTCACAATATGAATGCCTTTGGAGCGTACTAATTTCTTTTGTGGCGGCTGCGTATCCCCGGCGCGCATCAACTCATCGGCCCAAGGCCCCGCGGCATTAATGGTCAAACTCGCCATCAAGCGCACGGATTGACGCGACAGCCCATCCTTCACCTCAATGCCGACAAGCCGGTTATCCTCAATGATGAAATCGCGCGCCTCGGCATAATTCACGGCCACCGCACCGGCGGCTATGGCGCTGCGTATCATGGCCAGACACAGTCTTTCGGGCGATAGCATTTGCCCGTCATGATAGAGCAGACCTGCCGTAAGCTTAGGCGTTGCTTTGGCGTTTTGCTGAGGCGTATCGCCATTTGGCGCATCCAATTGCAACGGCAAATCAGGCACCAGTCCCAATGTCTGCGCCGCCGTCATGGCGCGATAGCCGGGCATTTTTTGCATTGGATCGACGCCGCGATTGCGGTCAAAAGCCAGCCCGTCATAAAGGCTGAGGCCCAGCCCCAAAGTCAGGCGCGAGGGTTTTTGTTGGCTATAGCAGGGCAAAACAAAAGGCAAAGGATGCACGAGATGTTTGGCGATGCGGCTCCAATGGCGCCGCTCGCGCAAGCCTTCGCGCACCAATTTGAACTCGCCATTGGCCAAATAACGCAGCCCGCCATGCATCAGCTTGGTCGAGCCTGCCGTGGTCGCGCCGCCAAAATCGGCTTTATCAATCAGCGCAACGCGCAAGCCGCGCAGACTGGCATCCAGCGCAATGGCTGCACCGGTCGCGCCGCCGCCAATAATGGCGAGGTCAAACGGGGCCGAAGAGGGGGCAGTGCCGAGGGCATTAAAATCGCGTTGCATCATGCTTCCAAGCAGGGCTTTACCAATGGTCGAACTTGCGGGCAGTATAGAGCAATAAAAATTGAAAGGGGATGAAAATGGCTTTTGCAAATGCGAATGGAATAAGCCTGTGTTACGAAGTTTTTGAGGCGGCTGAAAAGCGCAGTGCCGAGCCGCTCATATTCATCCGTGGCCTTGGCACGCAGATGATACAATGGCCGCAACCCTTTATTGATTATTTCACCCAAGCCGGTTTCGACGTGATTATTTTCGACAATCGCGATGTCGGTGAAAGCAGCAAGCTGGATGCGGCCGGAGTGCCCGATATTATGGCGCTGCTGGCCGGTGCCGAAGCCGGTGCCAGTTTTCCCGTGCCCTATGAAATTGCCGACATGGCGAGAGATGTTATCGGGCTGATGGACGTTTTGGGCATTGAAAAAGCTCATATTTGGGGCATGTCGCTGGGCGGCATGGTGGCGCAGCATTTGGCCTTTTCGCATGGCGCGCGCATGAGCAAAGTCATCTGCGTCATGTCAACATCGGGCGATCCGAGCCTGCCGCAACCGGCGGCCAGCGAATTGGCCCCGCCCGATAATGAGGATGAAGGCGAACTGATTGACTATGTGACGCAAAATCTTGGCCAGCATGCCAGCCCGGCCTTTCCGACACCTGAGGCCGACCGCCGCGCTTTGGCGGAAAGACTGGTGAAACGCTGCTGGCATCCGCAAGGCATTATTCGGCAAATGGCGGCGGCTTTGGCCGATGGCGCGCGCACGCAGCGGCTTAAAAACATCACCGTGCCATTTATGGTCATTCATGGCGATGCCGATACGCTGCTGGATATATCATGCGGCCAGCATATTGCGGACACCGTGCCGCATGCGCTGTGGCGACCGGTGGCCGGTATGGGGCATGATATCGGCCCCGGCCTGCAAGATGAGATTGGCCCCGATATAATGGCCTTTTTAGAATCTTGACAAAACCGCGCCTGCTTTGTGTATTGGCGACAACTGATTTGCGAGGAGAGAAACATGTCTGTATGCATTATTGGCTGGGGCCACACAAAATTCGGCAAACTTGAAGACCAAGGGCTGGAAGCGCTGCTCGTTTCTGCGGCCAATGAGGCGATGGAAGATGCCGGTGTTGGCGCCGATGAGATTGATGCGATTTATGTCGCCACTTTTAATGCGGGCATGTCGGAGCAGGATTTCATCTCCTCACTGGCCTTGCAGGTTAATGAGGCGTTTCGCTTTACCCCGTCAACGCGGGTTGAAAATGCCTGTGGTTCGGGTTCGGCGGCGGTGTTTCAAGCGGCCAATTTAATTGAGAGCGGGCGCGCGCGCCGCGTGCTGGCCATTGGTGTTGAAAAAATGACCCATTTATCCAGCGCCGATGTCGGGCGTTGCTTGTCGCGCGCTTCTTATATGCCGGAAGAAGGCGATGAGGGCCTCACTTTTCCGGGCATTTTCGGCGTGATTGCCGGTAAATATTTTCAGCAATATGGCGACCATGCCGATGCGCTGGCCAAAATTGCCGCGAAAAATCACAAAAACGGTTCGGTCAATCCGCTGGCCCATATGCAAAAAGATTTCGGATATGATTTCTGCCGCGCCGAGAGCGATAAAAACCCGCTCGTGGCCGGCCCTTTAAAGCGCACGGATTGCTCGATGATTTCAGACGGGGCAGCGGCGATTATCCTGACCGATGAGGATACGGCGCAGGGTTATGACAAGGCGATTGCGTTCCGCGCCCGCGCCCAAGCCAATGATTATCTGCCCATGTCAAAACGCGATGTCACGGCTTTTGAAGGCCCGGCAACGGCCTGGCAAAAAGGCTTGGATGAAGCCGGTTTGACGCTTGATGATTTATCTTTGGTGGAAACCCATGATTGCTTTACCATTGCCGAGCTTATTCAATATGAAGCCATGGGGCTGACGCCTGCCGGTAAGGGCGCGCAAGCGCTGGAAGACGGCACGGTTTATAAGGACGGCAAATTGCCGGTCAATCCGTCAGGCGGCCTGAAAGCCAAAGGCCATCCGGTCGGCGCAACGGGCGTCTCCATGCATGTCATGGCAGCGCGCCAGCTTATGGATGATGCCGGTGAGATGCAGGTCAAAAATGCCAAGCTGGCCGGTATTTTCAATATGGGCGGCGCGGCTGTGGCCAATTATCTGTCGATTTTGGAACGCGTGAAATAGGCTTATTTGGCCGCTTTTTTGAGATAAGCGATAATATCATTGCGGTCTTTTTCTTTACGCAGACCGGCAAAAGCCATGCGTCCGCCTTTAACGACTTTGCGCGGGCTTTCCAAATAAGCGGCGAGGTTTTCCTCCGACCAGATTTTTTGGGCGGCGGCGTATTTCACCAGGCCTTTGGAGTATTTATAATCCCCGATGGAGGCAATCTCGCGGCCGATAATGCCGTTTAATTGCGGCCCGACGCGATTTTTCGCGCCATCGCCAATCATGTGGCAGGACACGCATTTGCGGTAAATCTTGGCACCTTTTTCCGCGTCAGCGGCGTGAACCGGCAGGGCGAAGAGGGCAAGACCGAAAGCGGTTAAGAGTGTTTTGCGCATGGGGCGTCTCCTTTGATGTTAAGCATATAAGCATTTTCGCCCGCCATGCCAAGCGTCCGGCAAGTGGCAGGGCGTCGCATCTGCTTTACGGCACCAACCAATTTTGCGTGTCATTTTCAAAATCAAATAAAGCGCGCCGATGGCCGCGCGCCGCCAAATAAAGCCATTCCATGCGCAATATATGCGCCGCAACTGGCACAAAATAATCTGCACCATCATCCGTGGCTTTGGCATCAAAGGCCACCGCATAAGGGTCGTCAATCACGCTGCCCGGGCTTTGCGTCACCTGATAACATTCGCGGCTCATCGGGCGGGTGGCGTGCCATGCCGCCTCATAGGCCGCTTGATGCGCCGGGCCTGATAGGGCCTCCAAACGCACCGCAAGGCGCAGTTGAATTTTGGCACTGGCATCATAAAAATGCATGGCGGCATGCGGGTTATCGCGCAGTTCGGCGATTTTGCCCGAGCGCGTATCGGTATGAAAGCGCACGGTCTTGTTTTGCGTATCGCAGCCGCGCAAAACCACTGTGCGAATGGTCGGCGCGCCCTCGGCTGTAAGGGTAGCGACGCTGGGCGTATGAAAGGCGCTTTTGCGGTCTTTGACGCCGCGCTCCAACATTGACCAGCCATAGGCCGCGCTGGCGGCCAAATCGTCATAGCAAGACAATATGGGCGGGCCGCTTTGTTTTTGCGGTTTCTGGTCAAATGATGTGTCGCTCATAAGAAGACATATAGCGCATAGGCGGCATCTGACAAAATAAGCTTAAGGGTCTGGTTTTTTTTCCGCCAAAAGCGCAGAATCGGTGAAACGAATCACATGCAGGAGCAGATTGATGCGTATTCTCTTTTTTGTTATCTCACTCATGGCCATGCCTTTTGGCGTCGCTCAAGCGCAAAATTATGTCGGTATTAGCGGCGGTCTGATGACCTATGAAGCCAATGATACGGAAATTGACAGCCAGGGTTTCACCGTGGTTGCCGGTGGCCAGTTTGACCCGATTTTGGCGATTGAATTTTCCTATAGTTCCCATTCCAGCGTCGAAGTGGGGGCTAATGATTACAAAGCCTCCGTGATGGCTTTGTCAGGTATTTTGCGCTCCCCGGGCGAGGGGTTTGAGCCGTTTTTGCGTCTCGGCATTGCGCGCGGCGATTCTGATATTACGCCAGAAAACGAAAATGACGTGAGGGATGATGGCACGGAGGACGGCTTTATCTTCGGCCTTGGGGCGGATTTCAGCCTCAATTATAATTCCTCTTTGCGGCTCGAATATGTGCAGACCGATATGGGCGATGCCGAAAGCGATAGATTGAGCTTCGGCACAATTTACCGGTTTTAAGCCCGTGCCTTTGGTCAATTTCAAGCTGACGCCCGAGGGTTTGACGGCGGATAAAAAACGCATATTGATTGCCAAAGTCACGGATTTGCTGGCCAGTGAATTGGGCAAAAACCCCGATACCACTATCGTCATTATTGATGAGGTGGAGACTGATAATTGGGGCATTGCCGGTGAAAGCGTGACCGATAGACGCAAAAAATGATCCCGGGTGGATTCGAACCACCGGCCCCCAGATTAGGAATCTGGTGCTCTATCCGACTGAGCTACGGGACCATCGGCTAAGACTACAAAAGCCTGTTTCATTCGTCCAGTTGCTTGCGCCGCCGCGTGGCGGGGCGGCAGCCATGGCGCGCTCACCCATTCGTGACTTGACCGCGCGCGCCTAAACAGGTCACTTAATGAGATGATGAAACGCGCGAAACGAATAGCGACTTTATGTCTGGCCGTCACCTTATCGGCCTGTGGCGGCGCGACATTGATGAGCGAAGCCGATGAAGCGAAAATCGGCGCGCAGCAACACCCCAATATTGTGCGCGAATTTGGCGGGGCTTATATCAACCCGAAATTAAACGCTTATGTTGAGGCGGTGATGACGCGCATTGGCCGCCATTCCGACCGCCCTGATATTGACTATCGCATTACCGTGCTGGACACGCCTATGGTCAACGCTTTTGCGCTGCCCGGCGGCTATACTTATGTCACGCGCGGGCTGTTGGCCTTGGCTGATAATGAGGCTGAATTGGCCGGTGTCATCGGCCATGAGATTGCCCATGTCACGGCGCGCCATGGCGCAAGACGCCAAACCGCCGCCGTTGGCACAGCCGTTATGGCCGGGGTTTTGGGTGCGGTGCTGAATGCGCGCACCGGCCTTAGTGGTCGCGCGGCAGGCGATCTTCTCAATGTGGGCGGCTCGGCCATTTTGGCCGGTTATAGCCGCGATAATGAATATGAGGCCGATAATCTCGGCATTAAAGCGATGGCGCGGGCGGGTTATGAACCGCAGGCGCAGAGCGAGCTTTTGACATCGCTGGCGGCTTTTGCGAAATTTCAATCGGGCGGCAAGGAGGCCAAAGCAAGCTGGTTTTCGACCCATCCGAATAATAAGGCGCGCATTGCCAAAGCGCAGCAAAAGGCCGATTCAGCGGCCGAGAAAATGCCGACGCCCGGTCAAATCGGCACTGACCGCCATTTGCAAATGATTGATGGCATGGTGTTTGGTGACAGCGCGCGCGAGGGCATTATGCGCGGGCGGCGTTATGAGCATGCCGCGCTGGGCTTGCGCTTTGATGTGCCGCGCGGCTTCACCTTGAAAAACGGCAAAACCCGCGTCACCGCCAAGCATGATAATGAGGTGCAGATTATTTTCGACCTTGATGCGCGCATTGCCAATGAAGCACCGGAGGCTTATTTGCGCAGCACATGGGCGACCGGCCAGAGGCTGAGCGGGTTTCAAAACCTCAAAATTGACGGGCGTGAGGCGGCACTGGGCACATTGAAAACGCCAAACGGCATTGCGGTTTTATTGGCGATTGATGGCGGTGCCAAACAAATCATGCGCTTTGGTGTTTTGGCACCGCGGGGGCGCGAAAGCGATGCCGAGGCAGCCATGGCCAGCTTACGCCGCGCCATTGATTTTCTCTCGCCGCGTCAGGCCGCCGCCATTCGACCCTATCGCTTGCGGGTGGTGACGGTGCAAGAGGGGGAGAGCGTGGCGTCTTTGGCGCAAAAAGTGCGCGGCGGGGCGGCGGATAAGGAAGGCCTGTTTCGGCTGTTAAACGGCTTGCAAAAGGACGACACGCTGGCCGCCGGTTCGCGCGTTAAACTGGTCCGCGATTAAAAACGGTTCTAGAGAAGACCCGCTTGACGTGGGTCGCCATCGGTTTTGGTCAGCAAGACACCGCGCAATTTACCCAAAGCTTCATGCTCAATCTGGCGCACACGCTCTTTA
>JAQWZC010000139.1 GCA_029253645.1 Alphaproteobacteria bacterium
TTATTGGTATGCCTATCCGGGCACAATGGCGCTGCTCATGGGCGAATATATGCGCTATCTCTATGTGCTAAGCGGCCTGCCCGGATTTAACGAGAGATTTCTATAGGGGATTTATGAAACGCCTTTTAGCCCATAAGCGCTTTGCATTATTTGCACCGACTTTCGCCCTCGCCTTGATTGCGTTCGTCGCTTTTGGCCTGTGGGTCTTGGTCGCCGGGCGCATTGGCGATGAATTGGCGGCGCGGGGCCTTGGGTGGCAGACGCTAAGCCGTGAGGGGTTTCCGGCGCGTATCAGCTTGCATATCAAACAGCCGGTTTGGCGCGACCCGGAAGCCGCCAGCCCGCTGCGCTGGCAAAATAGCGCCATGAGCTTCACCATCATGCCGTTTCAAGGCGGTCATGCGATTATCGATTTTCTCGGCGCGCATGAGGTCAGCGGCGATAATGGCCGATTGCGCTTCGCCCATCAGGGCAATTTAATGAGCGCCGTGGTTGATACGGATGGGCTGAACCGCGCCTCATTTGAGGCCACCGCACCCGATATAAGCGCGCTTTGGCTGGGGCAAAACATCAGCGCGCGCGCCGACACAATGGCCTTGCATGCCCGCCGCGCCGATAAAAACCGCTATGATATTGCTCTGGTTTCCAAACAGGTAAACCTCACCCAAGACGCCGCCACGCTTAAGCTGTCGCGCCTTGATGCCACCGCCTCCGTGCCTGCCGCGCTGATGGAGCGCCCTTTGCAAGCCGGTGATGTGATAATGCTGACCCGCGCCACGCTGCAACGCGATGCGCTTTCTTTAATTGCCAAAGGGCGCGTAAAGCTGCGCGCCAATGGCTATATGGATGGCACGCTGGATCTCGATATTGTCAATTTGGCGGCCTTTGCCGATGCGCTGGTTGAGTTTGGATTAATCGACCGCCGCGACCGACGAAAACTGCTTTTATTCGGCGGCTTGGGGGCCGCTTTGGGCGGTGACACGAATGACCGTTTATCGCTGCCTTTGCAATTTAAAGATAAGCGCGTTTATTTGGGCGGGGTGAAGCTGGGCCGCGCCCCGCGCTGGAAATAGCCTATTTATCGCGACCGAAATTCGGGCTGTCCGTATCTTGTCCGGCTTCAATAATGGAATCGCGAATGCCCCGCGTGCGGGTAAACACATCCTCTAAATAGCGCCCATCGCCCCGACGAATGGCCGCTTGCAGGGCCGTTAAATCCTCTGAAAAACGCCCCAGCATTTCCAGCACGGCATCTTTATTTGACAGAAAAATATCGCGCCACATAATCGGGTCAGATGAAGCGATGCGGGTAAAGTCGCGAAAACCGGAAGCCGAATATTTAATCACTTCCGAGCGCGTATCATTTTCAAGCTGCGCCGCCGTGCCGACAATATTATAGGCAATCAAATGCGGCAAATGGCTGGTAATGGCCAGCACCAAATCATGATGGTCGGCATCCATAAAGGTCACATCCGACCCCATGCCGCGCCATAATTTGCTCACCTCTTCCACCGCAATCAGGCTGGTATTTTCATCCGGCGTCAAAATACACCAACGCTCTTCAAATAATTCGGCAAAGCCCGCATCGGGGCCGGATTGTTCCGTACCGGCAATCGGATGGCCCGGCACAAAATGAATGCGCCCATCCAAAAGCGGCGTCAGCTCTTTCAGCACACAGGCCTTCACCGAGCCGACATCAGTTAAAATCGCATTATCTTTCAGCCCGGGAATAATGTCCTCAGCCAGCGATTTTATGACACTGAGCGGCGTGTTGAAAAACACCACATCCGCGTCAATCACCGCCTCTTGCGCGGTTTCATGCACGCTGTCCACAAAGCCGATTTCCATCGCCCGCGCCCGCGTCTCGGCCGAGCGCGCATAGCCCGAGATATGCGCCGCCAGTCCGTTTTTCTTGAGCGCATGGCCCAAAGACGAACCGATAAGGCCCAAGCCGATAAGCGCAATATTGGGCTTACTCACGCGGCTCTCCTATCGCCAAATTTTCCAAGGCCGCCACCGCAGCGCGATTTCCCGCTTCAGTGCCGACGCTTAAGCGCAGCCGTGTCGGCAGGCCATAAGCCGTCAGCGCGCGCGGAATAACACCGGCGGCGCACATGGCGGCTTCAGCATTTTCAGCTTGTGCGGCATCGGCAAATTCCAACAGGATGAAATTGGCCTCAGTGCTGCGCACCCCAATGCCAAGCCCGCCAATTTGCTGCACCAGCCAATCGCGCCATTGCGTATTATGGGCGCGGCTTTTTTCAATATGCGCTTGGTCATCCAATGCCGCCAATCCGGCCTGCATCGCCGCCGCATTAATATTGAACGGCCCACGCAAGCGGTTCAGCGCATCGGCCACAGCCGGGGGGCAATAGCCCCAGCCCAGCCGCAAAGCTGCCAGACCATAGGCTTTGGAGAAAGTCCGGGTCGTCACCACATTGTCATGCGCCGCCACCATATCAAACGCAGCCGGATAATGAGCCGGTTCGACATATTCGGCATAAGCGCCATCAAGCACCAGCAGCACATGCGCGGGCAAGCCCGCATGCAAACGCGCAATCTCATCATGCCCCAACATAGTGCCGGTCGGATTATTGGGATTGGCCAAAAAGACGATTTTGGTTTTATCGCTGACCGCCGCCAGCAGCGCGTCAACATTGGCAGTCAAATTGTCTTCCGCCACTTCAATCGGTGTCGCACCGGTGGCGCGTCCGGCCAGCTTGTAAATCAAAAACGCATGCGCCGTGTGCAACATTTCATCGCCCGCGCCCAAATAGGCTTGCGCCAAAAGGGTCAAAATATCATCCGAGCCATTGCCGCATACAATGCGCGCCGCATCCAGCCCATGCAGTGCGGCCAGTTTTTGCCGCAGGGCCAATGCGCTGCCATCGGGATAAATCGATGGGTCGCCTAAAGTCTCCAGCGCCGCCAAAGCCTTGGGGCTGGCGCCCAACGGATTTTCATTGGCTGATAATTTGAACGGATTGTCGATGCCGTCAACGGCTTCGCGCCCGCCGACATAGGCCGGCATATCCAACACGCCATCTTTGGGGGTCGGGCCGCTCATAATGACGCTCCTAAAGTAATATAACGCCCCCAAATGGCGTCATCATCGGCCATATTATTTGTGGCGGCGGTTTCGACCAATACGTAATCCGCGCCTTGATACACCATTATGTCATCCGGCAGCGGCGCGGCGCGGCGCACCAAAAATACCGCATCATCGCCCATATCTTCTTCAGGCATATTTTCTTTGGGTAGGGCGGCATAACACAAAGCCATGGCCGTGCCGAGCACTGGCAAGCGCGCAAATATGCCGACCCCGGCGGGGGGGGGCATGGCTTCGGCCACAGATAACACGGCAATCATGCGGCCATTCTCAGCCAAACCATTCAATGTGCCGGAAAAATTGTCGTAAGAAACAGTCTCATAAGAAAGGCTGGCCCCATAATGCGCCCGGGCCGCAGCCATGGCTTGCGCCGAGGCGGCAATGGTGATGCCGCCTTGCTGGGCCAATGCCATGCCAATAATTTCGCGCCAAATGGCCAGCAGACCGGCTTCGCTCAGCATGGGTGCTTCGGCCTGTTGCCACGCGCGCAGCGCCTGCATTTGCTGCATTTCACGCACCGGACGCAAGGGCGCGCCTTGCGTGCCGCTGGCCGCTTTGGCCGCACCAATATCGGCGACCAATTCGGCACGGCGCAGCAATTTGGCGCGCAAATCAGCGTCCAATGCGTCTATTTCAGCGCGAATATTATCCAGCGCGGCAGTCATTTAACGGTCCATTCCCAACATTATCTCTTGCATAATCTCTTACATACGCGCCTAGTCATACGCCGTGAGAGGGTGTAAATCAAAGGAAAGATTGACATTTTGCCGCCGCTCCTGCATGAGGGTCGGCTGAATGATACGCGGTGACACGCGGCCAAAAATGAGAAGGTAAGCAAGGTGAGCGAGACGGGCGTCAAAAATGAGCAAAGCGAAACAGTGCTGTTTGACAGCGCTGCGCTGAAGCTCGATTGCGGCGTGACGCTCAACCATGTCAGCCTTGCCTATACGACTTACGGCACGCTCAACGGCGATAAAAGAAATGCGATTTTAATTTGCCACCCTCTGACTTGCGACCAATATCCGGCCAGTGAAAACCCGCAAACCGGACGCGATGGCTGGTGGACGCAAGCCGTCGGCCCGGGACGCCCGATTGATACGGATAAATATTTCGTCATTTGCTCAAATGTTTTGGGCGGGTGCGGCGGCTCCACCGGGCCGCAAACCGATAATCCCGATGGCAGCGGGCCTTATGGGCTGAATTTTCCGGTCATTACCATTGCCGATATGGTGCGCGCGCAAAATCTGCTGATTGACCATTTGGGCATTGAAAGCCTGTTTTGTGTGATTGGCGGCTCTATGGGCGGCATGCAAGTGCTGGAATGGGCCGCCATGCATGGCCCGCGCGTTTTCTCAGCCGTGCCGATTGCCACATCGGCGCGCCACAGCTCGCAAAATATCGCCTTTCACGAAGTCGGACGCCAAGCCATTTTGGCCGATCCGGAATGGCATGCCGGTGCCTATTACGAAAAAGACGCGCATCCGCGCAAAGGGCTGGCCGTGGCGCGCATGGCGGCGCATATCACCTATTTGTCGGAAACCGCTTTGCAACGAAAATTCGGGCGCAATCTGCAAGACCGCGAGAGCGTGACCTATGGCTTTGACGCGGATTTTCAGATTGAGAGCTATTTGCGCCATCAGGGCATGAGTTTTGTTGAGCGTTTTGACGCCAATAGCTATCTCTATATTACCCGCGCTATGGATTATTTCGATATTGCGGCGGAAAATAACGGCAATTTGGCCGCCGCCTTTAAAGATACGGCAACGCGCTTTTGCGTCATGTCGTTCACCAGCGATTGGCTGTTTCCGACCTCGGAAAGCGTTAATCTGGTGCGCGCCTTAAACGCGGCGGGTGCCAATGTCAGCTTTGTGGAAATTGAGAGCGATAAGGGCCATGACGCGTTTTTGCTCGATGAGCCGGAAATGCATGCCACGCTGAGCGGCTTTTTGAAATCCGCCGCCAAGGCGCGTGGGCTGATAGAGGGAGGCCGCGACCATGATTGATCCAAAATCTGCCGCCGCCGGAAATCTCGCCGCCGACCGCATTGATTTAAAACTCATTGCCGATATGGTTCCCCGCGACACCAAAGTTTTGGATATTGGCTGCGGCGACGGCGCGCTATTGGAGCTTTTGGTCAATGAGCGCGGCGTTGACGGGCGCGGGCTGGAGCTCGGCCAAAGCGGCGTGAATAATTGTGTGGCGCGTGGCCTGTCCGTCGTGCAGGGCAATGCCGATGCGGATTTATCCTATTATCCCGATAATGGGTTCGACACGGTGATTTTGAGCCAAACCCTGCAAGCCACCCAACGCCCGCATGATGTGCTGCGCGAAATGGCGCGCATCGGCAATCGGCTGATTGTCTCCATTCCCAATTTCGGGCATTGGCGGGTGCGCCTCGACTTGCTGGCCAAAGGGCGCATGCCGGTCACCGGCGCGCTGAAAGCAAGCTGGTATGAAACCGCCAATATTCATCTATGCACATTGAAAGATTTTGCCGATTTATGCGATGTGCTGTCGCTTTCGGTGGAACGCTGCATCACCCTATCGCGCGGCCATGCCACCGCCTATGCCGGACGCCCGACACGGCGCGCCAATTTATTGGCCGACCAAGGCGTCTTTGTGTTGCGACGCCTTTAGCCGATTTGGCGCGGCAGCTTGAGCGATGATAAAGCCGGTCGAATGACCGCCGCCGAGCGATAGCGCAGAGCCATTTTAGAGCCGGTCGGCGCGGGCACTTTTTTCACCGCTTCCATCAACCAGACACCGGCCAATTGCGGCATTAAAAATCCCGCCCATTGGTCGCTCCATGCCAAAGAGCTCAATATGCGCTCGGGCAAAAATGGTGGCAATAAAAGCGCCGGTCGGGTTTGGCCCTGCACAAAACCGGTGCGGCGCATTAATTGGCGCAACTGACCTGATGAAAAAGGCCGCCCCATGCCAAATGGCGTGCCATCGCGCCTTGCCCAAAAGCCGCGCCGATTGGCAACGATAAATAAAGCGCGCCCATTCGGCACCATGACGCGCCAGGCTTCTTCCATCACCGCATCGAGATGATTGGCCGCCTCAAGCCCATGCACCATAATCAGACGATTGACGCTTTGTGCGCGCAACGGCCAGCGGCGTTCATCGCCCAACACCGTACGCGAAGCGACCGCCGGTTCACCGGCTTCGGAGGCCAGCGCGCCTTGCTGGGCGGGCATGAGAAAATGCCAATCTGCGCCGCGCCATAGGGCATCAGCCAGCGGCAAGCCATAGCCATAGGCCAACACCGCCTCATTGGGCGCGGCCTCTTGTGGCCAAATGCGTGAGATTTCATGCACCAGACGCGCCTGCACATGCGCGCCCAAAGGCCCGTCATAAAAACGCGTCAAATCGACAATATCGACAGCCATTTCTTTCCCTCTTATGCGCTTTCACACTATAGTAAAAGCGATGAAATCTGAAACGGGAGCAGATAATGGCCGCGTTAGAAATTTACCAATTCCCATGCCTGAGCGATAATTACGGCTTTCTTGTGCATGATGGCGAGAGCGGCGAAACCGCCTGTATCGACACGCCAGAAACCGCGCCCATTATGGCGGCGCTGGACAAAACCGGCTGGACGCTGACGCAAATTTGGAACACTCATCACCATTATGACCATGCCGGTAATAATGAAGAAATCAAACGCGCCACCGGATGCACCATTACCGGCCCGGCCGGTGAGGCTGATAAAATTCCGGCCATTGACCGCGCCGTTGATGATGGCGATGTCGTTATGCTGGGCGCGCATGAGGCGCGTATTTTAAATGTCGGCGGGCATACGCTGGGCCATATTGCCTATCATATGGATGGCCATGCCTTTGTCGGTGACAGTCTTTTCGCGCTTGGATGCGGACGGGTTTTTGAGGGCACAATGGCGCAAATGTGGGACAGCCTGCAAAAGCTCAACGCCCTGCCCGATGGCACGCAAATTTATTGCGCCCATGAATATACCGCCGGCAATGCGGCTTTTGCCGTGACCATTGACCCCGATAATAATGCGCTGAAACAACGTGTGGCTGATATTGCGGCTTTGCGCGCCGCCGATAAGCCGACCGTGCCGACCGAGATTGCCTTGGAGCGCGCCACCAATCCGTTTTTGCGCGCCAGTGACGCCGCCATTCAAGCCCATCTCAATATGAGCGGCGCGGCAGCGGTTGATGTGTTCGCTGAAATTCGCGCCCGCAAGGACAGCTTTTAATGGATAAGACCACGGGCGTGTCAACCGGGTTGCTGCATGTCGCGCCCTCGGGTGCGCTGGTGGAGGAAATCGATTGGGTTGACCCCGAAGCCGCTTTTCTGCCCCATGCCGATACGCCGATGAGCCTGTGGCTCGACAGTTCCGACAATGCGCATGCGGCGGGGCGGTATAGCTTTATTGCACTTGCGCCCTATGAGACGTTGAATTTTTCCGCGCAAAATGCCAAAGCCGGTTTAGCTGCGCTGGATAAGAAACTGGCCGCGCATAAATTTCTTTGGGCCGATTTGCCGCCCGATATTGACGCACAATTGTCGCCCTATCGCGGCGGTGCGGCGGGGCTTTTCGCCTATGATGCAGGCTTCGGGCTGGAGCCGGCCTTTGGCACCCAAAGCGAAACATATAGCGCAAAAGCTGACGCCATAACGCTGGGGCTTTATGCCTGCGTCTTGGCTTTCGACCATCAGGCGCGTCGCTGCTTTATCATCGCCACCGGCCTGCCCCATGACAATGCCGCCGCACGGGCGGACGCGGCGCGCCAAGATATTTCACGCTGGCAAAATCGACTGACCGGTGTGCCCAACCAAAAACTGCCGCCACTGGCCATGCCTGCGCCGCCCGCAAATTTGCCGCGCAGTAATTTTTCAAAATCAGCCTATTGCCAAAGCGTTGCCGATTTGGTGGCACATATTTTGGACGGCGATATTTTTCAGGCCAATTTGGCGCAATGCTTTCGCGCGACGCTGGCGGCCGAGGATAATGCGCTGTCTTATTATCGGCGTTTGCGCCGCCTTGGCGCGGCTCCGTTTTCGGCCTTTTTCCGACTGGCCGACCGCGCCCTTGCCTCAGCCTCGCCGGAACGTTTTTTACTGATGAGCAATGGCCATATTGAAACGCGGCCCATTAAGGGCACGCAAAAACGCCAAAGCGATCCGATAGAGGACGCGCAAGTGAGAGCCGCTTTGGCGGCGAGTGAAAAAGACCGCGCTGAAAATGTGATGATTGTTGACCTGTTGCGGCATGATTTGGCTAAAAATTGTCAGCTTCACTCCATTCATGTGCCCCAGCTTTGCGCCTTAGAAAGTTTCGCCACACTGCATCATTTGGTTTCGACGGTACGCGGTGAGGTGAAAGATAATGTCTCGCCTGCGCGCGTCTTGGCTGATTGTTTTCCGGGCGGGTCGATTACCGGCGCGCCGAAAATTCGCGCCATGCAGCTCATTCATCAATATGAACAAACACCGCGAGGGGCGAGCTATGGCAGTCTCGGCTATATTGGTTTCGATGGGCGCATGGATACGAATATCATTATTCGCACGGCTGAAATAAGCGCGCGTGACATCCATTTTCATGTCGGTGGCGGTATTGTCGCTGATAGCGTGCCGGCGGCGGAATATAATGAGACGCTCACCAAAGCCCGCAGCCTGATGGCGGCTTTGGGCGTGAATGTGGATGACTATGCCCGCGACACACAAACAGAGAAAATGAGCGGAGAAGTGGCCTGATGATTATCGTCATTGACCATTTTGACAGTTTTGTCGAAACACTGGCGCGCTACACGCGTGAGGCCGGTCACGAAACCCGCATCATGCGCCAAGACAATGACGCCGATGCGGTGCTGGCTTTGCAGCCGCAAGCGATTATTTTATCTCCCGGACCAGGACGCCCCGATGCAACGGGGCTGACCCTGCCGCTTTTGAAAAAACTGCCCGCCTCTATGCCGGTGCTGGGCATTTGTCTGGGCCATCAGGCCTTGGCGCAGCATTTGGGCGGCACGATTGCCCATGCCCAAGAGCCGTGCCACGGCAAAGCTTCGCCCATTCACCATAATGGCGACGCGCTGTTTGACGGCATGGAAAACCCGTTTGAGGCAGGGCGCTATCACGCGCTGATTGTCGAAACATTGCCGCCAAATTGCGTGGCCTTGGCGCATAGCCAGACCGGCGAGAATATGGCGTTTAAGCATAAAACCCGCCCGCTTTACGGGGTGCAATTTCATCCCGAAAGCATTTTGACGCCCGATGGCCGCCGCATGATGGATAATTTTTTGACCCTCACTCAGGGCCGGAAAGATGCCGCATGATTTGGCTGAACGGCGTATTGCGCGCGGCTGATAACGCGCTCTCGGCGCAAGACCGCGGCGTGTTGCTGGGCGAAAGCGTGTTTGAAACCCTATTGGTGCTCAGCGCTGTGCCGCAATTTTGGCAGGCGCATCTGGCGCGTTTGGCGACGGCCTGTCAGGCTTTTGATTTGGATAATCCCTATGACGCCGCCGCGCTGCAAGACGCGGCGCGCGCGCTGTTGGACGCGCATGAGGCCGCCGCGCGCTTGGTGCTGCGCCTCAGCCTCACCGGTGGTGGCGGCGATGTCAGAGGCGGGCGCGGATTGGTGCCGCAAGAGAAAAGCCGGGCCAATGTGATGATGCATATCAGCCCCGCCCCGCCGCGCATGGACACTATGCGCTTGGCCGATTGCACGGTGCAGCGTTTTGCCGGTGCCGCCTCAAGCGCGCATAAAACCGGTGCCTATTTGGATAATATTATGGCACGCAAGCAAGCGTTGGCGGTCGGCGCTGATGAGGCCGTTATGGCCAATCAGCATGGCCGCATTGCCTGTGCGGCGGCGGGTAATATATTTATCGCGCGCGGCACGCATTTATTAACCCCGCCGGTCAGCGAGGGCGCATTGCCGGGCATTATTCGCAATGCCTTATTGGATATGGGCGCGGTGGCGGGCTGGCAAATTGGCGAGGCATTATTGGATGCCAATGCGCTGCAACAGGCCGATGCGATATTTGTGACCAATAGCCTGCATGGCGTGAGCGCGGCGGCTTATGGTGATATCACGCCGACCCAAAAGAAACAGGGCCACGCGTTAAACGAAGCCCTGCCCAAATTTCTCGATTTTTAAACCCTAATCGCGCGGGTCAATCACCTGACGACCACGATACATGCCGCTTTTCAAATCGACATGATGCGGGCGATGTAATTCGCCGCTATCGGGGTTTTCAATATATGTCGGCTTTGCCAACGCATCAGCGGCGCGGCGTTTGCCACGGCGTGAGGGGCTTACTTTTCGCTTCGGAACAGCCATTTTGCGTCTCCTGAATTTCCTAAAATCCCTTTCGGGAATGGCGGTTTATACGCCATAAGCCCGCAGGCGTAAAGGGCTAACTCGCGCCCGCCATCGGGCGGCCTAACGGCGGCTCACCCGCCATAATTTGCCACTATCGCCCTCGGACAGAATATAAAGCGCACCATCATCTCCGGTGCGAATATCGCGCAGCCGATCATTAATCTCGCTGAACATATCGCTTTGCTGGCCGGGCACACCGTCGCGCATCTCAATATGGATGACTTTATTATAAATCAGCGAGGTGACAAAAATATCGCCCTGCCAATCGGGGAATTGCGAGCCTTTATAAATCGTCATGCCGGACGGGCCAATGGATGGCGTCCACTGCACCAAAGGCTGCTGCGTCCCCTCATAGGCGCTATAGGGGCTGATGCGCGCACCTGAATAATCAATGCCATAAGTGGCAATCGGCCAGCCATAATTTTGGCCCGGCTCAATCAGGTTCAACTCATCACCACCGCGTGGGCCATGTTCGGTTTGGTAGATTTTACCGCTTGAGCGCTCGACAAAAATCGATTGCTGGTTGCGATGCCCATAGGAATAAATTTCAGGCTGGGCATCAGCAACACCGATAAACGGATTATCCTCGGGCACTTTGCCATCATCGGTTACGCGCACGGAAGTGCCGAAATGATTGGACAGATTTTGCGCCTGCTCGCGCAAATCAAAACCGTCGCCCATATTAATCAGCAGCGTATTATCCGGCAAAAACGCCATGCGCGCGCCATAATGCACCAGCGTGTTTTTGGTCGGGGCGGATTCGAAAACAGTGCTGATATCCTCCAGCGCATCGCCGGTAAAGCGCCCGCGAATAACCCGCAGCGAATTGGCGCTTGGCGTGCCGACGGAAAGCGACAAATAAACCAAGCGGTTATCGGCATAATCGGGATGCAGGACAATATCCATCAAGCCGCCCTGACCGCCATAAAGGCTTTCTGGCACACCGGCCACGGCCTGCGCCACCAGCTTGCCATTGCGGATAAGCCGCAAATCGCCGGTCAATTCGGTTACCAGCATGTCGCCATTGGGCAATATGGCCAGACCCCACGGGCTATCAAGCCCCTCGACAATGGTTTCAAGATTATAATTGCCGAGCGGTTGAGCGCTCACTTGGCCGTTCAAACCGAGCGTCAGTGCAATGGCCAAAATCACTTGTTTCATGTGTTTCCCCTTATCTGCCTGCACTATATTGGCTTTTGTGGCAGTTGCAATATCGCCGCTTCCTCCTCTATAACAAACCAAGTCAGTGAGGAGACCGACATGCATCGCATTCTGCCCAATAAAAGCCAAGTGCTCAGCTTTGTCGCCGCGCTTGTTTTTCTGAATGTGATTGGCGCTGCCGTGCAAACACAATTTAATATAGGCCATTTATTGGCGCTTGGCATTGACGTGCCGTTCAGCATGCGCCTGACAACCACATTGCAAGATATTGTCTATTTACAGCCGCTCTTTGGCACGATTTTCGGCACCGGTTTTTTAGTCGCCATGATTGTCGGCAGCTATATTGCCGGTTGGGTCAAAATCCTGCCGGATGTGGTGTTTGCCCTGGCCGGTTTTGCCGCCATGGCGGTCACCCTCTTTGCGCTGAAAGCCGCCTTTCAACTCACCGCCATTGGCGCGGCGCGTGAATGGGACGGGTTTTTAAGCCTATGCGTGGTCGGCGCGCTGTCGGGCTATGCGTTTTCTGCCCTTGTGACGCGCCTCACCCGCAGCTAGGCCTATTCAGCCGCTTTAAATTCAAGACGCCGCGCATGCAAAAGCGGTTCGGTATAGCCGCTTGGCTGTTCGCGCCCTTTGAAAATCAAATCGCAGGCCGCCGCAAAAGCGACCGAATTTTCAAAATTACCGGCCATCGGCACATAGGCCGCATCATTGGCGTTTTGCCCGTCAACCACCGCAGCCATGCGCTGCATGGTTTCCATTACTTGCGCTTCGCTGCAAATGCCGTGATGCAACCAATTGGCAATATGCTGGCTGGAAATACGCAATGTGGCGCGGTCTTCCATCAGCCCGACATTATGAATATCCGGCACTTTTGAGCAGCCAACGCCTTGGTCAATCCAGCGCACCACATAGCCCAAAATGCCTTGCGCATTATTATCGAGCTCTTGTTGCACATCATCGGGCGACCATTGCGGATGAGTTTCCACCGGCATGGCCAAAATCATATCCAGCGGCGCGCGGCTGCGGGATTTCAATTTATCCTGCACCGCATCCACATCGACTTGATGATAATGAATGGCGTGTAAGGTCGCCGCCGTTGGCGACGGAGCCCAAGCACAATCGGCACCGGCTTTGGGTTGCGCGATTTTTTGCTCAATCATTGCCGCCATTAAATCGGGCATGGCCCACATGCCTTTACCGATTTGCGCACGGCCTTGAAAACCGCAGGCCAGACCAATATCGACATTCCAATCCTCATAAGCATTCAGCCAACCACTGGCCTTCATATCGGCTTTGCGAATCATCGGGCCCATTTCCATTGAGGTGTGAATCTCATCACCCGTGCGGTCGAGAAAGCCGGTATTGATGAAAATAACCCGCGCTTTGGTGGCGCGAATACATTCCTTCAAATTCACCGTCGTGCGGCGTTCCTCATCCATAATGCCCATTTTCATGCTCAAAGTCGGCAGCCCGAAAGCCGCCTCAACAGCACCAAACAGCGTATCGGCAAAAGCCACTTCCTCAGGCCCGTGCATTTTCGGCTTCACAATATAAACCGAACCGGCTTTCGAGTTTTTCGCCGCCATATCGGTTTTGTTGAAATCATGCTGCGCCAACAGGCCGGTCATCACCGCATCCATAATGCCTTCAGGAATTTCATCGCCGCGGTCATCCAGCACGGCCGGATTGGTCATCAAGTGACCGACATTACGCACCAGCATGAGCGAGAGACCCGGCAAGGTCAGCGTGCCGCCATCAGGGCCGGTATAATCGCGATTTTCGGCCAAAGCGCGGGTCATGGTTTCGCCGCCTTTTTCCATCGTCACGGCCAAATCGCGGCGCATCAAACCGAGCAAATTGCGATAGGCCTCAACCTTATCTTCGCCATCCACGGCGGCGACGGAGTCCTCGCAATCCATAATCGTTGTGACCGCGCTTTCCATGAAAATATCCGCCACATGCGCCGCATCATCAGCGCCGATATTATGGCTGGCATCAATCCAAATCTCGGCGTGCAATCCGTTATTTTTCAGCAAAATAGCCTCGGGCGCATCGGCTGCGCCGCGATAGCCGACAAATTTCTGCGGGCTTTGCAAATGCGCTTCCCCGCCCGCATGAGTGGCAGATAAAGCGCCATTCACCACGCGATAAGCGGTCACATCGCCATGCGCCACGCCATCCAGCGGCGCCATATCATCCAAAAACGCTTTGGCGCGGCGAATGACTTCCGCCCCGCGCACCGGATTATACGCGCCCGCCGGAGCCAAATCGCCCGATTGGTCAATCGCATCCGTGCCGTAAAACGCATCATAAAGCGAGCCCCAACGCGCATTGGCCGCATTAACCGCAAAGCGCGCATTTTTAATCGGCACAACCAATTGCGGGCCGGAGATTTTGGCAATCTCATCATCCACATTGGCCGTCTCAATGGTGAAATCAGGCCCTTCCGGCACCAAATAACCAATCTCGGTCAAAAACGCCTTATAGGCGGCGACATCATGCGGCGTGTCGCGATGGGCTTTATGCCAATCATCAATCTGCGTTTGCAGGGTTTCGCGCTTTTGCAGCAATGCCTTATTGGTATCACGATGCGCGTTCAGCACATCGGCACAGGCCGCCCAAAACCCCTCGGCGCTTATCTCCAAACCTTGAACCGCCTCATTGGCAACAAAATCAGCCAATTTTGGGTCAATTTGCAATCCGGCAATGCTTACGCGCTCAGTCATCGGTTTCTCCTATTGGGTGCTGTCAAAATTTTAACGCAAACTATAGTCTTTTATGGCTTCGCTCAATGATTCAGTGCATAAGAACAGAAGAAAAAAATAATAAAGGGGGCAATATGTCTTCCAAACAAGACTGTCGCGCTTTGCGCTTTTATTCAGATGTGTTTGGGCCGGGGCATTTGCATTACGGGCTATGGCAAGCCGGTGAAGAAACCTTATTGGCCAATTTAAAAGCCGCGCAGGCGCGCGTTCACCTGATTGACAATATGGTCGCTGAGCCGATTTTTCTGTTTCATCACCCTGCCTTTTCTTACAAATGCTTACAAAGCGCCCGCTTTGGGCGCGCGTCGCTCGTGTTAGCAGGCGATAGGTTAAAAAACCGTCTATCGCGGCGCGGCCAGAAATTCAAAAATATTAAAAAAGGTTGGTGACAAGTTGTCGCAGCTTATGCAACCATAGGGTGTTAAGTCAAAAGTTTCAATTAAGGGGGGAATTATGACAGAGCTTGATATTCTAAATCTGCAATCTGGCAGCATCCAATCAACAGGCCTTTATTTTGTGGGCATTGCGTTTACCGTTTGGGTCGCCATGCGCGTCTCATCTGTGGTCAGCCAGCGCTCACCGGATAATACTGTGATGAAAATCATCGCATCGGTTTTCGGCCTTTGCACGGTTTACTATTTCGCGCTGGTGCAGGCTTTCTATAATTACAATATGGAAGTAACCGGTCACCGTCTGGCTTCCTTGAAAGCAAGTGGCGGCGATGTCTCGGCGGCATCGATGGATTTTGTGGCCAATGTTGGTGCCACCACCGCACCGCCGCAATTCTCGCTCGTACCGGTTGACCCGGTTCAATATGTCTACATGGCTGCCGTTCTGGCGATTATCTTGCTGCCGCTTTGGGGCCCGCAAGACGACGCCTAAACCGCGCTTGAAAGAGCTTCTTGCCGCAAGGCAAGAGAAGGCGACCCCTGCACATCTGGGGTCGCCTATTTTTTTGTCGGCGCGGGGCTTTGGCTTAATGCTGGCTTTGTCTTGACATCAGAGTCTTGAAATCAGCGTCTTGAAATCAGCGCGGGGAGCGGGTAACACAAACGCTCCGGTAACGGTAGGACAGGTGGCCGAGTGGCTGAAGGCGCACGCTTGGAAAGCGTGTAGGCGTTTATAGCGTCTCGAGGGTTCGAATCCCTCTCTGTCCGCGCTAAAAGTGCTTGGCAGCTCCGCTGCCTTTAGCCCGCCTCCGAAGGGGCAAGGCGCACTAAAGCAGCAAGCTGCTAAGTGCTTATAGCCTGCGCCAGCGTAGAGCCCCCCCCCAACCCAATTGCC
>JAQWZC010000144.1 GCA_029253645.1 Alphaproteobacteria bacterium
GATGTGGAGAAGCTGCATGCGCTGGCCGGACGCTTTGGCACACGCGCGACGCCCGAGCAATTCAGCATATTTTGCTTCTTACTGGCCGGATGGCTGCACCGTTATGTGCGCTGCGCCGCGACCGGGGCTGCATTTCAGCCGGTTTTCGAGGGTGAATTGGAATTGGTTAACCGCCTTTTGGCCGCTCAAATTGGGGTTGAACCCTTTTTGGCCTTATGGGAGAAGGTGGAGCGCGACAGTCGCTCGGTTGATGCGCTTAATCTCGATAAAAAGCAGGCTGTGTTGGAGTGGATGACCGGTTTTGCAGATGCCAGTCGGCAGAAAGCCGGTTAAGGACTTAAAGTGAAAGATAAGAACTTCTTCATAACTACCGCTATTTCTTACCCAAATGGCCGCCCACATATTGGCCACGCCTATGAGGTGATGGCCACGGATGCGATTGCGCGTTACCACCGTTTAAACGGCGAAAATGTCTATTTCTCGACCGGAACCGATGATCACGGCCAGAAAATGCTGCAAACAGCCCGCGAGCACGGCAAAACGGCGCAAGAATTGGCCGATGAGCTGACGCCCGCCTTTCGTGAGATGGCTGAGGCGCTGAATTGCAGCCATGATGATTTTATTCGCACATCTGAGCCGCGCCACCACGCTTCCGTAAGCGATTTATGGCAACGCATAGCCGAAAATGGCCGTGATGATATTTATAAAGACAGCTATAAGGGTTGGTATTCAGTGCGCGACGAGGCGTTTTACGCCGAAGATGAGCTGGTGCCGGACGCTGAGGGCAATAAGCTGTCGCCGCAGGGCACACCGGTTGAATGGCTGGAAGAAGACAGCTATTTCTTCCGCCTGTCAGCCTATGAGGATAAATTACTGGCACATTTCGAGGCTCATCCCGATTTTCTGATGCCGGAAAGCCGCCGCAATGAAATCACCTCCTTCATTAAGGGTGGCCTGAAAGACCTGTCTATTTCGCGTACCGCCTTTAATTGGGGCGTGCCCGTGCCCGGCGATGACAAGCATGTCATGTATGTTTGGATGGATGCGCTAACCAATTATTTGAGCGTGCTGGGCTATCCCGACCGCGACGGGCGCTATGCCGATTTTTGGCCATGCAGCCTGCATATTATCGGCAAGGATATTACGCGTTTCCATACGGTTTACTGGCCTGCTTTTTTGATGGCGGCGGATTTGCCGTTACCAAAACAGGTTTTCGCGCATGGTTTTTTGACCGTAAAAGGCGAGAAGATGTCGAAATCACTCGGCAATGTGCTCGACCCGATGACACTCGCCGCGCATTACGGCGTTGATGCGCTGCGTTATTTCTTTTTGCGCGAGGTGCCGTTTGGGCGCGATGGCAGCTTCACCGACGAGGCGATTGTCAATCGCGTGAATGCCGATTTAGCCAATGATATCGGTAATCTGGCGCAGCGTAGCCTGTCTATGATTGCCAAAAATTGCGATGAGGCCCTGCCGCAGCCCGAGACTTTGAGCGCCGAGGATGAGGCGGTGCTGGCTTTATTTGATAGCCTAAAAACCCGCACAGATGCAGCGATGGCAGGCCATGAACTGCATAATTATCTGAGTTTGGTGATGGAAGCGGTGTCGGAGGCCAATCGATATTTCGCAGCCGAGGAGCCGTGGGCGTTAAAAAAGGAAAATCCGGCGCGTATGGGGACGGTGCTTTATGTCACCGCCGAACTGGTGCGCCAAGCGGCGATATTATTGCAACCCGTTATTCCGGCCGGGGCGAACCAATTATTGGATTTGCTGCAAGTCGCGGCGGACAGGCGCGACTTTGCTGCGCTCGGCCCGGATAATCGCCTGCAAGGCGGCACGCCACTGCCAAAGCCGGAGGGCGTTTTCCCC
Organism: Alphaproteobacteria bacterium; assembly: GCA_029253645.1. Lineage (GTDB taxonomy): Bacteria > Pseudomonadota > Alphaproteobacteria > RS24 > RS24 > UBA8337. Next base: position 1,870 of record JAQWZC010000144.1, read on the forward strand.
AGGCTTTCCGCTCTTGAAGAAACACCGGAAAACTGACTGTTACAAAATTACCACAATGACCCGTCGCTGTGGTATCCTTACAACATTTAGACTATGCGCTTCATTTGAGAGGCGATATTAGCTTGATATGTGTTCGGTGTTGCGCGCAACACTATGCGTAGTAATTGTAACGGGGAGTGGCAGTATGAGTGGGCCTCGGCTTGCCAATGTTTTAAAAAAGCCGCGTGGTTTTGCCAAGCGCTTTATGCCGACCGATAGTTTTTGGTCGCTACCTGTTTTTTTCTTTATTTTCAGTGTCGCCTCAATCAGCGGGGCGTTTCTGATGCTGAACAATGCGTTTGCGCCGGACAACGATATCACATCTATCTGGCCGCTATTGGCGCTCAACATTCTCATCGCTACCGGATTGCTGCTTACCATGGGCGAGCGCGTCTCCCGTATCCGTCAGCAAAACCGTCGTGGCGTTGCCGGCGCCCGGATTCAAGGCCGCATGATTGCCTTGTTTTCAATGGTCGCCATCATGCCCTCAATTCTGGCGACCATATTTGCCCTGATCGCGCTTGACCGCGGGCTGGAACATTGGTTCTCCAATCACACCAAGGCCGTTATCGGTAATTCAAGCTCTGTGACGGATGCCTATTTGCGCCGACAACAAAGCGCGCTGGATTCTGAAGTGGCCATGATGGAGCGCGATCTGTCTTCCGCCAGCAATCTTTTCAGTTCAGACCAAGCGGGCTTTGCCGAGTATTTTCAAGACCAAGCCCGCCTGCGCGGCATGCAGCAAGCTATGCTGATTAATGGCGAAGGCGATGTCATTTTGTCGATGTCGTCACAGAACAAGATTTTAACGCTGCGCCCGTCAGATTCCTCTTTGGCGGCGGCGCGCGACAATACGGTCATCATCACGGCTGTCGATAAAGGCAAAGTGCTGGGCTTGCGACAGGTCAGCGGGCTGGAAAACATCTACCTCTACACGGTTCGGATGTTAACACCGGCGATTGTTGAGAAACTCATTCGCACAGTGTCTGCCGTGCGTAATTATACCGAAATGGAAGAGCGGCGTTTTGAGACTCAAGTTGCTTTTGGTGCCACTTACATCATCGTTACATTGGTGACATTTCTCGGCTCGGTGTGGCTTGGGCTGACACTGACCGGGCGTTTGGTTTTGCCGATTGGCTCGCTTATTCAAGTGTCGCGACGTTTGGGTGAGGGCGAAATGGATGCGCGCGTCGATACGTCAGGCCTGAGCGGCAATGGTGAAATCAGAGAGTTATCCGAGACTTTTAACGAAATGGCCGAACGGCTGAGCGCACAACAAGTCGCTTTAGACGAACGCAGGCGCTTCACCGAGGCCTTATTGGCGGGTGTGTCTTCCGGTGTGATTGGCGTCAATACCGATGGAGTCATTAATCACGTCAATGAAGCCGTGCAAACAATTTTTCAAATACCAACCCAAGCTCTGATTGGCAAAAAGTTAAGTGAGGCCATACCTGAGTTCGACCGGCTCATGGCGATTATGTCTAAGAATCCGTCAAGCCATCCGACGCTTGAGTTCAGCCTTGAAAACAGCTCTATGAATGGCCGCACCATTCGGGCAACCGCGCAAAGTCCGGCCAGCGTCAGGGGTGAAACAATCATCACCTTTGACGATATTACCGATATGCTGACGGCGCAGCGCAATTCCGCTTGGGCCGATATTGCCCAGCGCATTGCCCATGAAATTAAAAACCCGCTAACGCCGATACAGCTTTCGGCCGAGCGGCTGCAAGCGCGCTATGGCAAAAACGGTCGGGAAGTCGATGATGTCTTCCGCCAATGTACCGAAACCATTGTGCGCCAAGTTGAAGATATCGGCAGCATGGTGGATGAGTTTGCCTCTTTTGCCCGTATGCCCTCTGCGCGTATGACGCATATTAATCTGGCGGATACGATTTTCGAGACCTTATTGCTACATCGTGTAGCCCATAATGATATTGAATATGTCGTCGGTGATGTGCCGGAAATCAACATGATTGGCGACCGTCGATTGATTGCTCAATCGCTCACCAATGCGCTGAAAAATGCCGCCGAAGCGGTGCGCTCCGTAAAGGGCGAAAAGCGCATTGAGTTGATGGTTACACTTGATGAATATGAAGTGAGTCTGAGCGTCAGCGATACCGGCAAAGGCTGGCCGAAAGAAAACAGATACGACTTGCTGGAGCCTTATAAAACCTCACGCGATGAGGGCACGGGACTTGGGCTGTCGATTGTAAAGAAAATTATTGATGACCATCGGGGCAGGCTGATTTTAAGCGATGCCCCTTGGTGCGCGTCTGGCGGGACGGGCGCAATGCTGCAAATGGTGTTTCCATTGCGGCCACATGAAATGGTGGGTGAAGCTAGAGTGTCAGAGGATTTGTAATGTTTGGAGATGTACTGGTAGTTGATGACGAACGCGATATTTGTGATTTGGTTGCGGGCGTTTTAGAGGATGAGGGCTATGAAGCCCGCATCGCACAAGATAGTGACAGTGCCTTGCGTGAGATTACGCGGCGGTGTCCGGCTATGGTTTTGCTTGATGTTTGGTTGCAGGGCAGTCGTTTGGACGGCCTTGAAATATTGAATATTTTGAGTGAGCGTTATCCGAATTTGCCGGTGGTAATTATTTCCGGCCACGGCAATATTGATACCGCCGTGACGGCCATTCGGGCGGGCGCATATGACTATATCGAAAAGCCGTTTAAATCGGATAAATTGCTGGTGACTGTCAGCCGCGCCATTCAAGCGGCGCGATTGCAGCGCGAGAATGCCGAATTGAGACGGCGCGCCGATGTGCAATTGACTTTGGTCGGCAAGGCAACGGTGATGGAGCAGCTCAGCACCAAAATCGATAAGCTGTCGCAAACCAAAAGCCGCGTGATGATTGTCGGGCCGTCAGGCGCCGGTAAAGAAGCGGCGGCGCATCAATTGCATGCGCGCTCACCGCGGGCCAGCGGCAATTTCATATCGGTTCACACAGCCATGCTGGGTGATGATATGGATCAAATCGACCGGCTGTTAATCGGTGTTGAAACGCAAGGGCAGATTGAGCCAGGCCTGTTTGAACAATCTCTTGGCGGCACGCTTTATCTCGATGAGATAAGCAGTTTTCCAATCCAGCAACAAAAAGAGATACTAGAAATGTTGCTCGATGGCGGCATTACCCGCGTCGGTGGCAAGGAGTTGGTGTATATTGATGCGCGGGTTCTGTCATCATGCAGTGGTGACCCCAAGGACCGGATTTCGGAAGGTGTTTTGCGCGAGGATTTATATCACCGCCTGAATGTGATGACGCTGGACGTGCCGGGACTGCAAAAACGCCGCGATGATATTCCTTATCTGGTGGAGCATTTCGTGCGTATTTTGGCCGCGCAAATGAATATGCCGATGCGCGAAGCCGGTCATGATGTGATGGCGGTTTTGCAGTCGCATAGCTGGCCGGGCAATGTGCGTCAGCTGCGTAATTGCATTGAGCATATGATGTTATCGGCGCATGCCGCCAATAGCGACAGCCTCACGACCGAGCATTTGCAACGAGAAATTCTCAGCAAAACCGATGTGGCTGAGGATGTGAGCGAGTCACGCCACATGATGTCATTGCCCTTACGCGATGCGCGTGAGTGTTTTGAGCGTGATTATCTGGTCGCACAAATCGAGCGTTTCTCGGGAAATATCTCGCGAACCGCAGAATTTGTCGGCATGGAGCGCTCGGCACTTCATCGCAAGATGAAATCTCTTGGAATATCCGGTGGTAATCATGCTAAAAGCCATGTTTAGCGATTAACTTCGGAAAGAGGGACGCATGAAGGTCATTGTGTGTGGAGCCGGTCAAGTCGGCTTCGGCATTGCGCGCCATTTGGCAGGCGAAGGCAATGATGTAACGGTCGTTGACCGAGAGGCGTCCCTGATGCAACGCATTACGGACACCCTCGATGTGCGCCCGATTTTGGGGCATGGCGGGCATCCGGAAGTATTGGAACAAGCCGGCGCGGCGGACGCCGACGTTCTGATTGCGGTGACGGCATCTGACGAAGTAAATATGGTGGCGTGTCAAACCGCCAAAACCCTATTCAAAAAACCCAAGACCATTGCGCGCGTGCGCGACCGCAATTATGTGCAGTCTCGCTGGCGCGACTTGTTTAACGAAGATGGCATTCCCATTGACGTGATTATTTCACCTGAAGAAGAAGTTGCCTCAGCCGTTATGCGCCGCTTGGCCTTGCCCGGCGCGTTTGACAGTTCCAGCTTTGCCGGTGGCTCGGCCGAAATGATTGGCGTCGCCATTGGCGAGGATTGTCCGGTGATTGATACGCCGCTGAACCAGCTCACCGGCCTGTTTCCAGATTTGCAGGCAATTGTTGTCGGGCTGCGGCGCAATCAAAAAGTTTATGTGCCGGATTTTGACGACACGATTCAGGTTGGCGATGAAGCCTTTCTCGTGACAGCCAGCACCGATACGGAGCGGACGCTGAAAATCTTTGGCCATGAAGAACGCGAAGCGCGCCGCATTGTTATGGTGGGCGGTGGCAATATTGGCTACCAAGTCGCCAAAAATCTCGACGCGCAAGCCGGGCGTTATTCCCTCAGCATTATCGAAGCCAATGCCGAGCGCGCGCGCATTGTGGCGGAAAAACTGAGCCGTTCTATCGTGTTGCAGGGCAGTGGGCTATCGCCGGAAATTCTGGCCGAAGCGGGTATCCGCCAAGCCGATTTGGTGTTGGCGCTGACCAATGATGACCAAGTCAATATTTTGACCAATATGTTGGCGCTGCAAGAAGGCTGCCAGCGCGGTCTGTGTTTGATAAATGACAATAGCTTTCAGAATTTGGCCGGTGATTTCGGCATGGAAGTGTCGATTAATCCGCGCGCCATTACCGTGTCATCGGTGCTGCGTCATGTGCGCTTGGGCAATGTCTTGCAAGTGCATGCGCTGAGCGATGAATCGGCTGAGATGATTGAAGCGGAAATTCAAGAGGGCGCGCCGATTACCGGCAGCAAATTGCGCGATATTGATTTCGGCGCATCTATGCGTGTCGGCGCGGTTTATCGCAAAGGCAAAATCATTATGCCACGCGGCGGCACTGAATTTAAGCAAGGCGACCGCGTGATTATGTTTGTCACGGCTGACGGCATTGAGCCGTTTGAAAATCTATTGCTGAGCAAAGAAAAGAAGTAGCGCATGCGCTTAGGGGCGATACTTTTCACACTGGGTTATGGCGGATGCATGATAGCCCTGCTTATGGTGCTGCCGTGGATTGCCAGCCTGCTTGACCCGACATTTGCCCATGCCGGTAATTTTACCATCGGTCTTATGCTGACGACTTTTGTCTCGGGCGCGCTGCTGCTCAGTGGCTATACCAGCCGCCGCCATCGCGCCAATGGCATTGAGTTATTGCTCATCATGGTTCTGTATTGGTCGTTTCTGCCCGCCATTGCCGCCATTCCTTTCATCGGAGCCAGCCAAATTGACGGGCTGGTGGCGGCTTATTTTGAGGCCGTATCGGCGCTCACCACATCGGGCGCAACCATGCTGGCCGTGCCGCAGGTAGAGGCGACGCCTATTTTGCTATGGCGCGCCGCCCTCAGCTGGCTTGGCGGTTTATGGACATTAGTATTTGCCGTGGCCGTGCTCGCGCCTTTTGGCATTGGCGGCATCACGCTTATCGGCAGCCCGCTTTTGCAGCATGAAGAAAACGCGCCGCTCTCCTCGCGCTTGGGGCGACCCTTGCGGCTCATTTTACCGGTTTATCTCATGTTCTCGGCGCTCGGCATTATCGCGCTGACCGCCTTTGGCAGCCCGTTGATTGACGCTTTCTGTCTGGCGCTTTCGGCCATTTCAACCAGCGGTATGAGTGTGCATGAGCAAAGCCTCGCCGAGATATTGAGCGGCGGCGGGCAGGGCGTCATGGCGCTGCTTTGCCTTATCGGCTCCATTAGTGTGCCGATGTTAATGGTGCTGACTTTGGGGCGCGAAGCGCGCAGCAGTTTTCAGCTGACTGAATTGCGCGTCTTTCTCGCGCTGATTATCGCCTATGCCGTCATCACTGTTTTCGCCGTGCCGAATAGCGGCGGCGTGAGTGCCTTGTGGCAATCCATCTCATTGCACAGCACGGCGGGTTTCAATTTTATGCCGGATGCGGGTTTGGCCCAATGGCCGATTGTCTGGGTCATGTTGCCGGTTCTTATTGGCGGCATGGCGCTGTCCACCAGTGGCGGGGTGAAGGTGATGCGCGCCATTATTCTCGCCAAGGATTTGGGCAGTGAATTGGGCAAGCTGTCCTATCCTTCATCAGTGCATCCTTTATCGCTTGAGGGGCGGCCACTACAAGACCGCGATTTCAACGCGGCTTGGGCCTATATGGCCATTTTCATATTATTCGTGTCATTGGGCGTTTTGTTGCTCGGGCTGTTTGGCACAACGCTTGCAGATGCGTGGCCGATTGTGCTGGGCGCGTTGACCAATAGTTTGGCGATTACCGGACATTTGGATATGCCGCTCGGATTTGCCGCAATGCCCGACGCTTTGCAAATCACCATCGCGCTGTTAATGATTGCCGGACGCATAGAGTTACTGATTTTAATGGTCCTATTTACGTCATCTTTCTGGCGTTATATGCGCTGAACGGAGTTTGAGGTGTCATGAGCCGCATTGCTTATATTGACGGGGTTTATCAACCGCTGAATATGCCCGGCATTTTGGTCGAGGATCGCGGCTACCAATTTGCCGATGGCGTGTATGAAGTATGCGCCATTCGCGGCGGTAAGCTGCTTGATGAAGACCGCCATCTCGACCGCTTGGACTATTCGCTTGCTGCGCTGGATATGCCGCCGCCCATGTCGCGCGCGGCCTTGCAGCAAGTGATGCGCGAGACGCTGCGCCGCAATCGGTTGCGCGACGGTATCCTGTATATGCAAGTTTCACGCGGGGTTGCGCCGCGAGAGCATATGTTTCATCCGGATTTAAAGCCGGTGCTGGTCATCACGGCGCGGCCAATGGCAGCGGAAAAACGCGCGCAGATTTTGAAAAACGGGATTTCGGTGGTTTCCGTACCCGACCAACGCTGGGCGCGGTGCGATATTAAATCCATCAGCCTGCTGCCCAATGTGCTGGCCCGTCAGACGGCGCGCAACGCCAAAGTGCAAGAAGCCTGGCAGATTGACGAGCAGGGCTTGGTCACTGAGGGCGCAGCCACCAATGCTTGGATTGTCGATGCCAAAGCTGTGTTGCGCACGCGGCCGGCAACCCATGAAATTTTAAACGGCATTGTGCGCCAAGTGTTGCTGGATTGCGCCGCCGATTTGGGGCTGAAATTCGAAGAAAGACCGTTTTCTCTAAAAGAAGCAATGAGCGCGAAAGAATGTTTTTCGACCGCTTCAACCATGTCGGTTTTTCCGGTTGTCGAGATTGATGGCCATAAAATAGGCACGGGCAAGCCGGGCGAGGTCGCCAAAACATTGTCGGCGGCCTATGACGCCATTGGTGCTTAAAAACCTCACTGATTGAAAATTCATTAGGCTTCACGCTTTAGTTGTGCCAATGTCTAAGCGTTAATGCGTCGTGACGGGGAGGGTCACGTCAATATAGTAACAGGACGTCAGCTCCACCGTCCGCAGAATAAACTGGGTAAACCAATGTCAACAAAGACGGACTCTTTAGAGGCTTCTTTCCTCAACCATGTTTGTGAACAAAACCTCGCACTCACCATATTTCTGGTAAATGGCGTTAAATTGCAGGGCACCATTACTTGGGTGGATGCGACCTCAATGCTGTTGAGCCGTGATGGTCATTCGCAACTGGTCTATAAGCACGCTATTTCGACAATTATGCCGAACAGTCCGGTCGAGATCGCTGTCGCTTAACGTAAAAGGTTAAGTCTCGTTTTTCTCGGCTTTCTTAGCGATTTGCCAGAACGATTCCAACTCTTCCAGAGTTAAATCGTCTTTGCCGCTTTGCGCGGCAAGGGCCTCTACATGCTTGAAACGCGTCATAAACTTGCCATTGGTGCGCCGAATGGCCTGTTCCGGGTCAATCTTCAGATGGCGCGCAATATTGGCCACGACAAACAGTAAATCGCCGACTTCATCCTCCATCGCATCGCGCGCGCCGGAGGCGACGGCCTCGCGCACTTCAGCGATTTCCTCGGCAAGCTTGTCGAATACCGGCTCAATATCCGGCCAGTCAAACTGCATTCTCGCGGCGCGGTTCTGAATTTTAATGGCGCGGCTGAGGCCTGGAAGGGTGACCGGAATATCATCCATCAGGCTGGCCGGTGCGGCTTTGCCTTTTGCCGCTTTCTCCTCAGCCTTAATCTCTTCCCAGCTTTGGCGCACCGTATCAGCATTGGTTTCGGTATTGGCGGCTTCATCATCGCCAAACACATGCGGATGGCGGCGTATCATTTTATCTGCAATGGCATCGACCACTTCATCAAAGCTGAAAAGCGCAGCTTCCTCAGCGAGGCGGGCGTGAAACACGACTTGCAGCAATAAATCGCCCAATTCGTCTTTGAGATCGTCCATATCGCCGCGCTCAATGGCGTCGGTCACCTCATAGGCTTCCTCCAGCGTATAGGGTGCGATTGATTTAAAATCCTGCTGCAAATCCCACGGGCATCCGGTTTCCGGATGGCGCAGGGCGGCCATGACATCGAGTATGCGCTTAATGTTGCTCATGGCTAATTGTGCGGCGATTCTGTTTCGCCATGAAAAAAGACCGACCCGAAGGGGCCGGTCTCATTCTGATATGGCCTTCTAGAAAAGACGCATAATAAATATTATGACAAATTATTATCTGAGCATTAGTGAGGCTCTATTGATGTGTTGTCGTGCCATCGACAATCGTAATCTGCCCGTCGGCCTTATTATCGCAAGTCTGACCATGCACAGCCGATAATGTGCGGTTATCATCGGACAGACTATGGCTGCCGGTAATTGCCACGCCGCCAAGCTGAATAATGGCGGATGCGCTGAGCGTGCTGCCGCTATCTACCGTCACGGATATGGTCGCCTCATTGGTTGATGTATCCAGCACACATGTCGGCGCTGATGCAATCGACGCGGCGGCCTGTCCGGTTAGCGCAAGCCCGATAATTAAACCCGCTGTTTGAATTTTGGCTGTTTGAATTGTGAAATGACGCATGAAAATCTCCTCAGATTAGTTGCATGAATAAACATTGGCGTTGCGACACCAGAATGAATTGGCCCCGCCGCCGCTATTGGTGCGGCACGCGCCGTTAATCAGATTATCGTTGGCATCGCGATATTTGACCCGATATGACGTGCTGGAATGGTTACGCCAGGTTGACCAATTGGTGACGATATTATTATTGCTCCACCCTGACCCGCCACAGACCGGCACGGTGCGCGCCGATGTGCCGGATTTGGCGTAAACCTTGGTGTTTGGGGCTGCGTTTTTCAGCGCGGTCGAGACTTCCGCGCTTTCTGCCAACTCCCAGCCGACACCTTTTGAGAGGCAATGATTCCATGGCGTAATCGCCAAATTACCGGCCCCCGTATGGGTGGTAAGCTGCACCGTCGGCGCCGCATTAGAGGATGCCGGAATATTCAGGCTGTAAGAGAAGTCTTTGTAATATCCGCTATTGGAATAATTCAGCGATTTGCGGATTGTATAGCTCACATTATTGACCGGCCCGCCCCCGGCGACCGCCAGCTTCACATTACCGTCAGCCAAATCCAACGTTAGAGACGAAGGCGATTTAGACGCAAATGTGCACGTCCAGCTGGAATGGTTGCACCCGCCAATCAACGGCATGGTGACCGTATTGGCGGTATTGGAGGCCGAACAAGCATCACCCGATGAGCTTGGGTTTGACGGCGCGGACTGATTGGCTGCCACAGTATTTTGAAAATGATCGCGCATCCTCGCGTTAATCCAGTTTTGAATGGCTGTCGGCGTTGCCGTTGCGCTGAGGCTGGACGACGCCAATCCATTTTGAATAACCGATAAGCAAGACGCATTGGCGCTCGCGCCGCAATAATTCTGGTCGATAATATTGCTCTCATTACTGCCCAGCCCGATATTCACAATGTCGCTTTGCGTGATGGTGGAACCGGCATAAGTGCCGCTATTCACAGTGGCCACTTTGCCGAACCGGAAGGCCGTCACATTCAGTCGAAGCGCGCTTTCCGTAACGCCGCCCGAGCCGCCAACGCCCGATGAGACGCAATTAGCGACAGAATCGGCCGGATTGCTGCTGCCTGAAATGCACTGGTTCAAATAATCCATCATCACCTGATTGCCGGTATCGAAATAAGCGTGCGGGGTAATTGTGCCTGCGTTCAAAATCGCCGTGGCTTGCTGGCCGGTAAGGTCGGTCGCGGTATCTGCCGCCGCCGCAATGGCCGCTGCAATCGCTGTCCATTCCGCGCCGGAGGCCTGACACGCGCCCGTGCCGCCCGATGATGACGCGGCATTTGACACGCAAGCGGCAAAGGCGATGGCATCTGTGGCGGTGCTGCTCCAGCCGCCATTGCTGATGGCGGTGAGATAGTCGGCAATGCCCCAGCCATTTCCGGTAGCGGTCGTGACGGATGCGTAGCTTGTGCCGTCGGCAAAGCCCCTCGCCTCGGTCAGAAAATCATTCATCGCCGTTTCCGTTGGCGCGGATGTGAAGCCGCTCGTGCGAATATCGGCGGCAATCTGAGCATTGGTCACGCCCAGCGCGGTCACAGCAGAAGACGCACCGGCGGCGGAGAATAAGGCGGCGGTGGCATTGCTGGGCGCATAAGGCCCGCTGGTCGCGCTTGAACCGGCGATTTTCCAGAGATACCAAGCGCTGGCGGTTGCCGCGTCATAACCATTCAAGCTGTTTTGCCAATCGGCTTTGGTGGTGTTGCTGCCGGTCGGCAAGATGCTTTCCAAATAATCAATCTGCCAGGCAGTCAGCGGACTGCTCAACGTGCTGGAGGCCAGTGTCAGATTTAAATCCGTCAGCAAATCGGCTTGGGTCAATGTGCCCGCATTTGCCTTCGCGATTTTGGTTGCCAGCAAAGCGTTGGACAGTTTGGCATTTTCAAAGCTCGATTTGGTCAACTGGTTGCAGCTGCGCCCGGGAAATTCAGCATCACAGGCGGCGGCAGAAACTGAGCCATTATTGGCTTGCGTCCACAAAAGCGCATCATCGGACGCCAGATCATAATTCAATGCCGAGGCGGTCTGCCAATCGGTGAAACTGGCATATCCGGCGCTGAGCGCGGGCACCCTGCCCGATGTGTCGTCATCTATATTGGCGAATTGGGTTTTGGTCAGCGCGTTGCAACCTCCGGTAACGGTGAAGGCACTATTGCAATCCGTATGCCACGCGCTGTCTGAGCTTGCATTATCAGCGCCCGGGCCTTTGGCGTCGGTCCATTGTGTGCCATCCTGCACGGATAGCTCATAGCCAAGCGCGCCGGCGGTTACATAATCTGTGTGATTGGTGAAATTCGCAGCCTGCGCGTCAGCCGTAAAATTGGCCACTTCCTCAAGTTGCGCCGGTGTCAAATCGGCGCAAGCGCTGTTATGTAGCGTCAGGCAATCGGCATCGGGGGTGGCCGATAAATCCCATGAATTTGTTGATGCAGAGCTGTCATAAGAGCCGGAGCCACTCCCGCTCGAGTTAAAGCCTCGGCGCGCTTCAGCAGCGATAAGGGAGACCGAAAAAATCAGGGCGAAAACGCTTACAAAACGAAAAGAAAAAGACACAGGGCAACTTCCTTAATTAGTTACAAGGGAAAGACGGGTCATTGGAATTGTCGCAATTACAGCCGGTCGAATTGGCGGGCATGCTGGACACCGGTTTCGGGCATAGCCAACCGGGCATGTGATTGCCGACCAAAACACGGCGTGATGCGGCGGCCGCACTGGCCGAGCCGGTCCAAACCGCCAATCCGTTGGTTATGCGGTTTTGGGTGGCCGTATGGGTGACATAATCATAGGCATCTTTCGGCGCATCGCCCTCAGCATAAGTGCAGGCGGCGGTCTCAGTCGGATAGCAATCGCTATTGCCGATGAATGTGTCGTAATCATTTTTGGTGAAATCAAATAACTCGCAGCCATTATCGGCAGTGCAAGAACATGAATGAATGTAGAAATTGCCGCGTGTGGAGGAGCATATATTGGCGCATTGCAAGCCGATTTGACCGGGTTTCAAAGCATTTTCACTGCCCGTTGCGCTATGACTGAAATGCAGGTTAACGGCGTAATCATCGCTTGCCTCAAAGGCGTTTTTCCATCGGCCATTAAGATATTGCTTCACATTTTCAGCATATTTAAAGCAACTGCTGGCATTGGTGACGTCGGTCGATAGCGTCACGCCATCAACCACCAGCTTATTGCCCAGTTCGGTTGTGCCGGACAAATCATTAGAGAGAGACAGGAAATCCTGCTCAATGGCGCGGGCAATCAGATTGCCATTTGCCAGCGCCGTTTCTTTTTTTGCTGCATCAATATAGCCCTGATATCCAACAATTCCGACGGCTGCCAGAATGCCGATAATCGCCACCACAACCAGAAGTTCGATAAGAGAGAAGCCCTGAGAGACCCGAGAAAACATAATTTTTACACCACACAATAGTTACCTCGTGGTATCAAAAAATTATGAGAACTCCAAGCCGTCAAAGGCCGGAACAACATTTTTCGGCAAAACGTTGCATAAATGCCGATAGTCCAAATCGACATGTAGATTGGTCAATATCGCTTTTTTGGGCTTGAACCGCTCAATTTCCGCCAAAGCGCGGTCTAAATGAAAATGCGTTGGGTGCGGCTCATGGCGTAACGCGTCGATAACCCAGCACTCCAACCCTTCAAGCATTGCATTGCTTTCTTTCGGTATGTCACTGATATCGCTTGAATAAGCGATATCTCCAAAGCGGAAGCCAAGCGAGTCAATATTGCCATGAATTTGCCGAAACGGCATGGCGCTGATGGTGCCACCCGCCCCGCTGACGCTAATTTCCTGATACGGCGCAGTGATGCGGTTATCCTTCAAAATAGCCGGATAGAGCGAGCCTTCGGCCTGTTCAAAGCAATAACCGAAGCGGCTGGTCAGAGTTTTTGACGTCGCCGCATCCATAAACACCTCAATACGCTGGCGTTTGGCGTAAGCCATTGCCCGCACATCATCAATGCCGTGGGTCTGGTCGGCATGGTCATGGGTATAAAAAATCGCATCGAGCCAGGTCACATTTGCGTCAATTAATTGTGCGCGCATATCCGGGGATGTATCGACCAACACCGTCGTCGTGCCTTTATCGGTTTTTTGCTGCACCAGCATTGAGCAGCGTGTGCGCCGGTTTTTCGGGTTTTTCGGATCGCATGCGCCCCAATTACCATCAAGACGCGGCACGCCGCCCGACGAACCACAGCCGAGAATGCGAAAAGTTAAGCTCATGCTTGCGCCGCCGGTCGCCGGGCTTTGGTGAACAGATTAAAGAAATTATCCGTCGTCGCCTGCGCCAATTCTTCGACCGAGACGCCTTTTAACTCGGCCAGCATGGCGGCGGTATCGGCTACAAATGATGGCTCATTGCGCTTGCCACGATGCGGCACGGGCGCGAGATATGGCGAATCCGTCTCGACCAAAAGCCGCTCAAGCGGTACGGACTTAATCGTCTCGCGCAAATCACCGGCGCTTTTAAAAGTCGCAATGCCGCTAATCGAAATATAAAACCCGATATCCAAAGCGCGGCGCGCCAGCTCAGGCCCGGCGGTAAAGCAATGGATGAGGCCCGGATAGTCACCCTTCCCCATCTCATCTTCGAGAATGTCCGCCGTATCCTCATCGGCGTCACGCGCATGAACGATAAGCGGCAGACGGCTGATGCGACAGGCTTCAATATGGGCGCGAAAATTGCGCTGCTGCGCGTCACGCGGACTGTGTTCGTAAAAATAATCCAAACCGGTCTCGCCAATGCCGACCACTTTGTCATGGCGCGCCCAATCGACCAGCGCCTCGGCTGAGGTTTCCGGCTCGCTTCCGGCTTCATGCGGATGAATACCGACCGAGCAGACCAAGGCGTCATCGCTTTCGGCCAGTTTGATGATTTTCTCGGCCTCGGTGATTTTGGTGGAAATCGTCACCATCATATCGACGCCCGCGGCTTTGGCGCGGCTCAACACCGCGTCGCGGTCTTCGTCGAAATCCTTAAAGTCCAAATGGCAATGGCTGTCGATAAGCATGTCAGTCTCTTTATCGTCCTAAATATATTGCCCGTCATCAACGGTGATGGCTGTGCCCGTCATGCCGCTGCCTTGCGGGCCGGCCAGCAAGAGAAGCGCTCCATCCAAGTCGCTTTTACTGGCCAGTCGCCGACGCGGCCAGCTGGCAATTTGCTTCTTGCCGCCTTCGGTCTGCCACCAAAAATCATTAATCTCGGTTTCAATATAACCCGGGCAAATGGCGTTGACGTTAATTTTCTTATTGGCCCATTCGCGCGCCAGCCCCCGCGTCATCATAATAATACCGGATTTCGACGTGCAATAAGGCGTCAGCCCGGGCAGCACATTATATCCGCCAACCGAGGCGATATTGATAATGCGCGCCGCATTGCCCTCGGCTATGTGATGGCGGGCAAACTCATTGGCCAGAAAAAACGGTGCCGTCAGGTTTGTATCCAGCACTTGGCGATAATCGTCCGGCGTGTAATCCAAAGCGGGCTTCACCACATTCATTCCGGCATTATTGACCAAAATATCCGGCATCATATCTTGCGCGCGCAAGCCATCAAAAAAGCTGCCAATATTATCCAAATCGGTCACATCAAGCGCAACGGCCAGCGCCTTGCCGCCCTGCCCGTTAATCTCAGCTTCCAATTCAGCCAATTTTTCGGCCCGTCGCGCGGTGATGACGACCGCCGCGCCTGCTGCCGATAGAACCTGAGCAAAGCGCACGCCAAGCCCCGAACTCGCGCCCGTTACCAATGCGATATGGCCGCTTAAATCATTGCCGGTGTCCATTTTTTCCACTTTTGGCTCCTTATTTATGGCGCGCACTTTGACATTGTTTAGCATTCTTTGCCACAATAAACCGATCCGAGACCGATAGGCGCGACAAAGCGGGAGAGCGTAATGAGCCAAGCCGAGACTGACAAACTGCCGGTGCTGCAACTGGATGTGATTTCTGATGTGATTTGCCCGTGGTGTTTTATCGGCAAACGCAAACTCGATGCCGCGCTGGCAGGCCTCGATGATGTGCGCGTTAATCTGATGTGGAGGCCCTATCAGCTTTATCCCGACACGCCGATGGAAGGCGCTGACCTGAGCGCGAAAATGAAAGAGCGTTATGGCGAAGAAGGTGCCAAGCAAATGCGCGAAAATATCAAAGCGGCAGCCGACGGCACAAATATCAATTTCGCCTTTGAGCATATTAAAATCACCCCGAATACGCTGAACGCGCACCGCCTCATTCGCTGGGCCGCCAGCACCGGCCAGCAACATGCGATTGCCGAGGCGTTATTTTCGGCTCATTTCGAGCAGGGTAAAAATATCGGTGATGTTGTCGTGCTGCTGGAGATTGCCGGTCAGCATGGCCTTGATGTGCCGCTTTTGGCCGATTTATTTCAGGGCGATAAAGATATTGAAGCGACGCGCAATGATGATGCCGCCGCACGCGAGCTTGGTGTGCACGGCGTGCCCGCTTTCCTCGCGGGTGGCAAGTTTTTGCTCATGGGCGCACAAGAACCTGAATATCTGCATAAATTCATTGCCAAAGCGCGCCAAAAACTGGCCGTGCAATAAGTGATATTAGGCGGCGAGTTCCGCCAACTGGCCCGCCACAATACCCGATATACGCAAACGTTCATCGGCGTCTTCAGCTTTGGCGCGAAAGACGAGACTTTGGTCAGGGCGAATTTTGATGCGCTCTTGATGGCTCGACACATGCGCCAGTAATTTTTCAGGATTGGCGAAATTCTGGTTGCGGAAGACAACGGCAATGCCTTTCGGCCCGGCGTCAATCTTCTCAATACCCGCCGCCAGACAGTCAATTTTAATGGCCAGCACGGATAGGAGATGCTGCACCTCCTCCGGCATTGGCCCGAAACGGTCCACCACTTCAGCCGCGAAAGCATCAATATCGGCGCGCTCAGTCAGCCCCGACAGGCGGCGATATAGCCCCATACGCAAATCAAGGTCCGGCACATAATTTTCGGGTATCAGAACTGAAATGCCGACATTAATCTGCGGCGCCCAGTTGTCCTGCGCCGCCTCGCCCTGCCGTTCCGCCACGGCTTCCTCCAGCATGGCCTGATAAAGCTCGTAACCAACCTCTTTAATATGGCCAGATTGCTCTTCCCCGACGAGATTTCCCGCGCCGCGCAAATCGAGGTCATAAGAAGCCAAATTAAAGCCGGCACCGAGACTGTCGAGCGATTGCATAACATTAAGTCGTTTCTCAGCTGCCTCCGTCAGGCCTCTGTTTTCATTGTAAGTAAGATATCCATAAGCGCGGGTTTTGGAGCGTCCAACGCGCCCGCGCATTTGATAAAGCTGGGCCAAGCCAAACATATCGGCGCGATGAATGACGATTGTATTGGCCGACGGAATGTCGAGGCCGCTCTCAATAATCGAGGTGGAGAGCAGCACATCATATTGTCC
>JAQWZC010000156.1 GCA_029253645.1 Alphaproteobacteria bacterium
TGCAGCGGTACAGGCCGGGCAAACCATTGCGCTTGCGAATAAAGAGGCGCTGGTGTCTGCTGGTGGTCTGGTGATGCGAGAAGCGGCTCGTTGTGGAGCACATATTTTGCCAATTGATAGCGAGCATAATGCGGTGTTTCAGCTTTTGCAGGGACCGGGCGATTTGCGCCATGTCGATAAGATTGTGCTCACTGCCTCGGGCGGGCCGTTTCGTGAGATGTCTTATGAGGAAATGCGCGCAGTGACACCGGCGCAGGCTGTGGCGCATCCGAATTGGGATATGGGTGCGAAAATATCCGTCGATAGCGCGACCATGATGAATAAGGGGCTGGAATTAATTGAGGCGCGGCATTTATTTGATGTGCCGCCTGAGAAGCTGGACGCGCTCATTCATCCGCAATCCATTGTGCATGGGCTGGTTTATTTTGCCGATGGTAGTGTGCTGGCGCAAAAAGGCAGCCCCGATATGCGTGTGCCGCTGGCTTATTGCATGGCTTATCCCGAGCGCATTGATGCGGGCGTTGCCCCGCTTGATTTGGCGGCGCAAGGGCGGCTTGATTTTGCCGCTATTGACCGCGCGCAATTTCCTTGTCTGGCTTTGGCTGAGGCGGCGATGCGGGCTGATGGGTCGGCACCGGCGCGGCTCAATGCCGCCAATGAGGTGGCGGTGGCGGCGTTTTTGGAAGGGCGTATCGGATTTTTGCAAATTGCCGAGACGGTGGATGCGGTTTTGCAAAAGGCAGCGTGTGAGGGTGGAGATGATGTGGCGGCTTTGCCCGCGATTGATGCTGAGGCTCGGGCGCAGGCGCGTGACATTATTGCCGCATTTTAGGGCACGATTCTGCCGCATTTCAGGGGCAGAATGTTTCGTGCTAAAGGTCTTTAACTCATGCGAAAAAAGGTCATAATGCAGCAAGTTTTGGGAGCTTAAATTGGAAGCGATTAACTATCTTTACGGCGCACTTGGCCTAGCCTATATCGTGCCGTTTTTGTTTGTCTTGACCATTGTCGTTTTCTTTCACGAACTCGGCCATTTTTATGCTGCGCGCCGTTGCGGTGTGCGCGTTGAAGTGTTTTCGGTCGGTTTTGGGCGCGCGCTGGCAAGCTGGCACGACAAGCACGGTACGCAATGGAAAATCGGCTGGTTGCCGCTGGGCGGTTACGTCAAATTTTTTGGCGATGAAAACGAAGCCAGCGCTCCGGACGCGGATAAGCTGAAAGAACTGCCAGAGGATGCGCGCTCCGACACGCTGTTTTTTAAACCGCTTTGGCAGCGCGCCATTGTTGTCGCCGCCGGGCCTGTCGCCAATTTCATTTTGGCGATTGTGATTTTCGCCTCGCTTTACACATTGCTGGGACAGCGCATTACCGACCCGGTTATCGGAACCGTGGTTGAGGAGAGCGCCGCCGCGCGCGCCGGGATGGAAACCGGTGATTTGATTGTGGCGATTAATGGCGATGAGATTTCCACCTTCTCGCAAGTGCGCCGACTGGTAACGGTCAGCGCCGGTGTGCCTTTGGACTTTAGTGTTGAACGCGATGGCGCGATTGAGGTTTTGCGCGCCACGCCGGATAGGGTTTTGGAAGTTGACCGCTTTGGCAATGAATATCATGTCGGGCGTTTGGGCGTCGCGGTGAACGCTGATGAGAATAGTATTCGCCATGTGCGCTATAATCCGCTGACCGCCATTTGGATGGGCGCGGAAGAAAGTTATTTCATCGTCGAGCAAACTTTCATCGTGCTGGGCCGCATCATTATGGGCCGTGAAAGTGCGGAAAGCCTTGGCGGGCCTATCCGCATCGCTCAATTATCGGGCCAAACGGCAACGCTGGGCTTTGTCGCCCTCATTAATTTGACGGCTGTTTTATCCGTCAGTATCGGCCTGATTAATCTGTTTCCCATTCCCATGTTGGATGGGGGGCATCTCGCCTTTTATGCTTATGAGGCGGTTTTCGGTAAGCCAATGTCAGAACGCGCGCAGGAAATCGGAATGCGTATCGGGCTTTCAATGGTGATGATGTTATTCCTATTTGTGACGTGGAATGATTTGGCCCGTCTCAATGTTTTTGAGAGCGTTGTCGCGTTCTTCGGTTAATTGGATTTCTTAATGATTGTCTCCCGCTTTTTGAGCCGCATTTTATTTTGCCTATTGGCGCTCGCTTTGGCATCGATTCCGGCGCGCGCTGAAATCGGTGAGCCGATTGAGTTTATCCGCGTCGAGGGCACGCAGCGCGTCGAAGATGAAACCGTGCTGACCTATATGCTGGTGCGCGAGGGGATTAAAGACGCGGCCGATTTGGTTGACCAATCGGTGAAAACGCTTTTCTCCTCAGGGCTGTTTGCCGATGTCACCATCCGCCGCGAAGACAAGGGCTTGGTTGTCACCGTGGTCGAGAACCCGATTGTCAATCGCGTCAGCTTTGAGGGTAATTCGGCCATTACCGATGAAAATCTCGGCAAAGAGGGCGTGTTGTCGGCGCGCCAAATTTATACCCGCGCCAAAGTGCAAGATGATGTAGAGCGCCAAATTGAGCTTTATCGACGTTCCGGTCGCTTTGCCGTGCGCATTGAACCGAAAGTCATTCAACTGCCGCAAAACCGCGTGGATTTGGTGTTTGAAATCAGCGAAGGGCCAACCACCGGCATTAGCGCGATTAATTTTCTCGGCAATCGCGTATTCAGCGATGATGAATTGCGCGGCATTATTCTCACCCGCGAAAGCCGTTGGTGGCGCATTTTCTCGTCCAGCGATAATTACGACCCCGACCGCGTCGCCTATGATGGTGAATTATTGCGGCAGCATTATTTATCAAAAGGCTATGCTGATTTTTCTGTCGTGGAGACAAATGCCGAACTGACTCGTGACGGCGAGTCCTTTTTTGTGAGCTTCGTTATTGAAGAAGGTCAAAAATACAGCTTTGGTGAGGCGCGCATCAGCACGTCATTGGGCACGCTGGATATTGTTGAGCTGGAAGAACAAATCACCCATCAGGCGGGCGAGCAATATGACCAGCGCGCCCTTGATAAGACCGTTGATGCGCTGACCAAGCTGGTCGGCGAGAGCGGTTTCGCCTTTGCCAATATCCGCCCGCGCCCGCGCAATAATCGCGAGGAGGCCACTATTGATATTGAATATGTCATTAATGAAGGCCCGCGCGTTTATGTTGAACGGGTGAATGTTAACGGCAATAGCCGCACCAAGGATGATGTCATTCGCCGCGAGATGCGCTTGGTTGAGGGTGATGCGTTTAATAAGGTTCTGCTGTCGCGCTCTGAGCGTAGCGTGCGCGGCCTGAACTTCTTCAGCAATGTCAGCGTGACGGAATCGCCGGGCACGGAAGAAGACCAAACGATTATTGATGTGAATGTGCGCGAAATGCCGACCGGTGAATTGAGTTTCGGCGTCGGTTATTCCTCGGCTGAGGATTTCACCACGCAGCTTTCTGTGTCGGAGCGCAACTTTCTCGGTCGCGGGCAAAAATTGCGCGTCAATATCGGCGTCTCCAATCAGGTTCAGCGCTATAATATCGGCTTTACCGAACCGTATTTTCTCGGACGCGATGTGTCTGCCGGTTTTTCGGTGTTTAACACCCAAACCGATTATGACTATCAGCGCGGCTTGGAACTAAATGAAACCGGTGTTGGTTTTAATTTAGGGTTTCCGCTATCTGAGGATGGCCGCTTGTCGCTATTTGCCAATTTCGTAAATGACGAGCTGACCAATAGCGGCGTTCAGTCAACCACCCAGCCTTATAATTTGTTCAAACAGGAATTCGGTTATTTCTATTCCATTGATCAGCGCGATGATTTCGTCCATCCGACGGATGGGTGGAATTTGACATTCGGCCAAGACATTGCCGGTCCGGGCGGCGACGTGTCTTATTTACGCACACGCGCATCAGCGAATTTCTTCGAGGAATTGGCCGAGGGGTGGATTCTTCATCTGCGCGGCACGCTCGGCATTATTCATGATTATAAGGGCGGCTCAATCAGATATACGGACCGCTTCTTTCGCGGCGGTCGCGATTTTCGTGGCTTTGAACGCGGCGGCGTCGGCCCGCGCCAGCTAAGTGCCTCAGGCACCGACACGTCGGGCGGCATCGCCTTGGGCGCCAATCGTTACATGATTGGCACAGCGCAGGTTTCATTACCGATTGGCCTGTCGAGAGAGTCCGGTGTCAGAGCCAATTTGTTTGTTGATTTCGGCGTGTTGGGGGAGACCGATGCCACTGCGAGCGTCGGTCAGCGGATTGAAGATGAAATGGCGTTTCGGGCGACCACGGGTTTAAGCTTTGCTTGGCGCTCGCCATTTGGTCCGGTGCGATTTGACTTTGCTGAACCACTTGTTAAAGAAGATTATGATCAGACCAGATTTTTCCGGTTTACCATCGGAACCAGTTTCTAGAGGGGAAATAACGTGTTGAAGAAAATAGTGACCGCATTTTTCGTGCTTGCGAGCCTGACATTTGCACCGGCGGCTTTTGCCGAGCCGGTTATCTTGGTTTTTGATGTGGATCGAGCAATTGCGCTTTCCAAAGCCGGTCAAAGCATGGCCCAGCAACTTGAAGCTCAGGTGCAAAAAGTCCGCAGCGATGAAGCGAATGTTTTGAAAGGCCTGCAAAGCGAAGCTGAAAAGCTGAAGGAACAGCAAAAATTGCTGGCACCCGAAGCTTTGCAGAAAAAAGTCGAAGAATTGCAGATGAAAGAAATGGAGCGTCGTCGCTCGCTGAATGAGAAAAGCCAATCCATTCAGGCCGGTGGCCAACGCGCAGCGGCTGATATTGTGAAAGTGGCTGAGAAAGAATTGTCGGATATTTCGAAAGAGCGCAAAGCCGATATCGTCATGCGCCGCGACGCCGTGTTTTTCGCCAGCCCGGCCATTGATGTGACCCAAGAGCTGGTCTCGCGCCTTGATAAGAAATTGACCAAGGTCACCGTCAAGCCGGTGCCGGTTGCGAAAAACGGCAGATAATTCATGGCTGATGCGCGTTTTTTTACCTCAGCCGGACCGTTCTCGGTCGATGTGCTGACTGAAAGAAACGGCATTGAAGCGCGTGATGAAAATATGTTGCTGTCGGGTCTGGCCTCGCTGAGTGCCGCCGACAGCAACCATTTATCCTTCTTCTCCAACATTAAATTACAAGCCGAATTGGCGGCGACCAATGCCGGTGCCGTTCTGGTGAAGGCCGAGCATGCCGCGCTGGTACCGCCGCAAAGCCTCGCCCTTATTTGCGATGACCCCTATCGCAGCATGGCTGAAATCACTCAAATGTTTTTTCCTGACGCGGCGCGAAGCCGCCCACCGCGCGGGGCGATTGCCGAAAGCAATATCCATCCTGATGCGGTGCTGGGCGATAATGTTGTGCTTGAGCCGAATGTGGTGATTGGGGCGGGTGCTGAAATTGGTGATGGCTGCCATATTGGCGCGCATAGTTTTATCGGGCATGGCGTTGTGCTGGGCCGCGATTGCACGATTGGCGCGCATACGTCGATTACCTATGCGCTTATCGGTGACCGCGTGATTGTGCATGGCGGGACGAATATTGGCTGTGACGGTTTCGGGTTTGCGCCCGGTGCGGCGCATATCAAAATCCCGCAATTGGGACGGGTGATTGTGCAGGCTGATGTTGAGATTGGCGGCAATGCGGCCATTGACCGTGGCGCATTGGCCGACACGGTTATCGGCGAGGGCAGTAAACTCGATAATCTGGTGCATATCGCCCATAATGTGCAGCTTGGCCGCCATTGCTTTATCACCGCAAGCTGTGCCGTAGCGGGCAGCACGACGCTGGGCGATTATGTGCAAATGGGCGGCGGTGCGAAAGTGACAGGCCATGTTGAAATTGGCGACCGCTGTGTTATTTCGGCAAACGCCGCTGTGCTGCGCTCATTTCCGGCCGATAGTGAAATTGCCGGCTCACCGGGGCGTTTGCGCAGCGCGCTTTATCGCGATCAGGCATTTATCTCGCACCAGCGAAAGCAGGCTGAGAAATCCAAAAAAGCCGACTGAAGCTTTCTGAAGCTGCGTAATAATCCGTTACAATCCTTTATTTGCTGCGCTTTTCAACTCGCCTTAACACAAGCTCATGGGGAATGTACATCCAACTGCGATTGTTGATGAGTCTGTGAGGCTGGGCGCCGATGTAAGCATCGGGCCTTATTGCGTGGTGACGGGCAATGTGAGGCTCGGCGATGGCGTGGTGCTGGAAAGCCATGTCGCGGTGACCGGCAATACCAGCATTGGCGATGAAACCCATATTTATCCTTTCGCTTCTATTGGCCATGTGCCGCAAGATTTGAAATTCGGCGATGAAGATGTGTCGCTGGAAATCGGCGCGCGCAATAAAATTCGCGAACATGTGACCATGAACCCGGGCACGCAAGGCGGTGGCGCGGTAACCAAAGTCGGCAGTGATGGCCTGTTTATGATGGGCGCGCATGTGGCGCATGATTGCATTGTCGGCGACAATGTTATTCTCGCCAATAATGCCACTTTGGGCGGCCATGTGATGGTCGACGATTTTGCCATTCTCGGCGGTCTGGTGGGGGTTCATCAGTTTTGCCGCATTGGCGCGCATGCCTTTATCGGCGCGGGCAGTCTGGTGGTTGAGGATGTTATTCCGTTTGGCGCGGCGACCGGCAATCGGGCGGTGCTCTCGGGCCTTAATCTTGTCGGCTTGAAGCGGCGTAATTTCGACCGCGCTGAAATCAATTCATTGCGGGCTTTGCATAAATCCCTGTTTGTCGAGAGCGAGGGCGCGCTGATGTCGCGTCTGGCCAAAGCCGCGAAAGAATACGGCGACAGCTCATGCGTTCAACAGGTTGTTGACTTTATGCGCGTCGAACATAATCGGGGCTATTGCACCCCGCGCAATAAATAAAAATGGGTGAGATGCTTGCCGATAAACCCCTGGGGCTTGTCGCCGGTTCCGGCGCGCTGCCGGTCAAAATCGCGGCAGCGCAAGCGGCGGGCATATTTGTCGTCGCCCTGCAAGATGAAGCCGATGCCGCGCTGCAAAATTATCCGCATGTGATATCGCCCATCGGCCACTTAAAGGCCACTGCCGATGCGCTGCTGGAAGCTGGTTGTGACGAGATGTTGATTATTGGCGGCATTCAACGACCGAATATTGAGACACTGGATTTCGACGAAGGCGGGCAGTGGTTTCTTGAGCAAGTCATGGCCGGTGTTCATGCGGGCGATGACCAGCTTTTGAAAGTCATTATTGCCTATTTTGAAATGCGCGGCCTCACTGTGCGGGCGGCGCAAGATTTTCTTGGCGACCAAACCGGCCGTGTCGGCCCGCAGACCGGCCATGCCCATGACGCGCATCAGGCTGATATTGACCGCGCGATTGAAGTTGCCGGCATTATGGGCGCGCAGGATATTGGCCAGAGTGTCGTCATTGCGCGCCGTTTGGTTTTGGCTGTAGAAGGCCCCGAAGGGACGGATGGCATGCTGGTTCGTTTGCGCGATTTATCACCTGAGTTTCTCGGCACGGCGGCGCAAAAATGCGGCGTCTTGGCCAAGCTGCCAAAGCCGCAGCAAGACCGCCGCGTTGATATTCCGGCGATTGGCTGCCGCACGATTGAGCTGGCTGCCGCCGCGCATTTGGCGGGCATTGTGTTTGAGGCGGGCGGCACGCTGTTTGATGATTTTGCGGCTGTGGTCGCTTTGGCCGAGGAAAAAGGTTTATTTCTGCTCGGCTTGGAGGGCTAGCCATGGCCCATCACATTATGATTATTGCCGGTGAAACATCAGGCGACGCGCTGGGCGCAGATTTAATGCAGGCGTTGAAACGGCGCGAAACCGATGTGATGATGACCGGCATTGGCGGGCCTAAAATGGCGGCGCAGGGTTTGGCTTCTATTTTCCCCATGTCGGAAATCGCCGTGATGGGGCTGAAGGAAATTCTGCCGCGCCTGCCGAAATTATTTAAGCGCGTTGATGCGGCTGTCGCCCATGCACTGGCGGTTGAACCCGATGTCATGGTGCTGATTGACAGTCCGGAATTTAATCACCGCGTGGCGAAACGGGTGAAGGCCAAACGTCCGGAAACCAAAATCATCTGCTATGTCGCGCCGCATATATGGGCGTGGCGACGCGGGCGGGCGCGCAAGATGCGCCGCTATTTTGATGCGGTGATGGCGTTTCTGCCTTTTGAGCCGGAAGTGTTCGAGGCCAATCATGGCCCGCCTTGTCATTTTGTCGGTCACCCGATTGTTGACCGATTGGAGGCCTTGGAGCCGCTGCTTGATTTCGCCAAAAAATACCACCTAAAGAAAAACGATATTCCGCTGGCCGTGCTGCCGGGCAGTCGCATTAGTGAGGTGAAGGAATTAGTGCCGGTGTTCGGGCAAGTGCTGCGCTATCTTGATGGCCGCATGGAGAACCTGCGCCCGATTATTCCGCTGGTACCGCATATGGCCGATTTGGTGCGCGAGAAGACGGCGCAATGGCCGGGCAAGCCGATTTATGTGGAAGATGAAGCCGATAAATTTGCCGCCTTTCATGCGTCGCGCGCGGCTCTGGCGTCGTCGGGCACAGCGACGATGGAACTGGCCTTGGCCGGATTGCCCACTGTGGTGGCGTATAATATGGGGCTGATGGGCGACTTGCTGGTTCGCATCATGCCCGTGCCATCGGTTGTGTTGGTCAATCTCATTCTCGATAAACCGGCCATGCCTGAGTTTTTGCAAGAGCGTTGCGATGCCGGTGAGATTGCACCGGTCATGCTCGACATGTTGCAAAACGAAGATGTGAACGCGCAATATCGCGCAATGCTGTCCGCGTTCCGTCCGACCATGCGCCAAGAAGGCGAAAAGCCCGCAGACCGAGCCGCGGGCTTTACACTATCTTTGATTGCATAAGTGCCGGTTTAATTAGCGCTTAGTGATATCCGTATAATCGCGGGGCGCAGCACCAACATAAAGCTGACGCGGGCGACCAATGCGCTGACTCGGGTCTTCAATCATCTCATTCCACTGGGCAATCCAACCGACCGTGCGGGCCAGAGCGAACAGAACCGTGAACATGGATGTTGGGAAGCCCATAGCTTTCAGCGTGATGCCCGAATAGAAGTCAATATTCGGATAGAGTTTCTTCTCAACGAAATATTCGTCATTGAGCGCAATTTTCTCAAGTTCCATCGCAACATCAAGCAGCGGGTCATCTTTAATGCCCAGCTCGCCCAAAACTTCATGGCAGGTCTTCTGCATCACGCGGGCGCGCGGGTCGTAGTTTTTATAAACGCGGTGACCAAAGCCCATCAGACGGAACGGGTCGTCCTTGTCTTTGGCTTTTTTCACATATTCCGGAATGCGGTCAACCGACCCGATTTCAGCCAGCATATCCAGCGCGGCCTCATTGGCACCGCCATGGCT
>JAQWZC010000163.1 GCA_029253645.1 Alphaproteobacteria bacterium
GCCTGCGGCCGCCATTGCATTAAATAGCTGTGTGACAGCGCCTGATAGCTGCCCGCATAATCTATGAAATGATGCGCTTCGAGCCGATATCGACATTGGCAAACCCAAGCGAGAAGCGATAAAGCCAGTTGCGCCAATCGCGGCCTTTATCGCGCACGCGGTCAAACTCCGCTTCTTGTGTCACGCTAAAACGCCCGATTGAAATGCGGTCGGCTTGCGCCAGTGCCGTCCAATATTCATCGCGCCCATTATGCCAGCCCAGTGTCATGCTGGCGCGCTTCTCGCGTTTAATCTGCTTCACCGGCAGCCAGCTTTTTTCCAGCCGAAACACATAAGGCGGCAATAATCCGGTGGCGATGGCGGGCGTATTCAGGGTGAAACCAAATCGGCTTTCATGGCTGCGCGCATTGTCTTGCGGCAGAAACCGCTCCTGCACGCCGCGTTTGGCGGCAATACCGAAACTGTCGCTTACTCCATATTCGAGCAACACCGATTGGTAAATCTCCTTATGGCGAAAATGCACGACATTGGCCCTGTCTTGCGTCTGCTCAATCTGATTGAGAATGAGCTTGCCGCTGCCTTTTTGCGACACCCATGCGCCCGCTTGCGCCGCGCCGCACAGGCTCGCGCAGGCCCATGTAAGGGTCGCCGGAAGGGTAAAATGAGAGCCAAGAAAAAAGCGCATAGTGCCTCGCCGTTTATTGTTTTTGAACGCTGATTGACTTTAATGAAACGCAGCTATATGGCAGAGAACGCCCTAAGGAGAATAACACGGCATGGTCGAGACCCTAGACTTTTTAAAAACCCGCCGCTCGGTTTTGGCCCGCAATATGACCGGCCCCGGCCCCGATGCCGCACAGCTGCGCGAATTGCTGGGCATTGCAGCGCGCGTGCCCGACCATGGCAAGCTGGCCCCTTGGCGTTTTGTGGTGCTTGAAGGCGATGCGCGGGGCAAGCTCGGCGCGATTGCGGCAGCGGCTTTGGGTGATGAGAGCGTCGCCGCCGATTATGAGCGCGCCCCTTGTGTGGTGGCGGTGTTGGCCTGTCCGGTCGCGCATCCGAAAATTCCGCGCAGTGAAATGATTTTATCGGCCGGTGCGGCCTGCATGAACCTACTCACCGCCGCACAAGCTGCGGGCTTTGCCGCGCAATGGCTGACCGGAGCGGCGGCCTATGAGGATGCGGTATTGCGCGCTTTGGGCGGAAATGTGGGCGGCACAGATGGCGATGAGATTGCCGGTTTCATTTATATGGGCACAGCGCACGAAGCGCCGAGCGAACGCGCGCGCCCTGAGCTTGATGAGATTATTCAGTTCGGTTTGAAAGATTAGCCGCCATGAAAAGCCTCGCTCAAGACATTAAGACATTGCTCACTCTCGCCTGGCCGGTGGTCATCTCGCGTGTCGGCATTTTGACGCTGGGCATTACCGATACGGTGATGGTCGGGCGCTATGCGTCTGAGCATTTGGCTTATTTGGGCATTGGCATGGTGCCGAGCAATATTTTCATTCTGATTATGATTGGTCTGCTGATGGGCACCTCGGTTTTGGTGTCTAATCGTTTTGGCGCGGGGCAATTTGACAAGACCGGTGAGGTGCTGTGGCAGGCGCTGCCCTGGGGTTTTGTCATTGGCTTGGTCGGATTTCTGTTTTGTTATTTTGGCGAGTTTTGGCTGTTGCTGACCGGCCAAGAGGCCACACTCGCCGCAAAGGGCGGGCATATTTCCATCATTGCCGGACTGAGCTTGCCGCTCGCGGCGGTGCATATGACGACGGGCTTTTTCCTTGAGGGCATTCGCAATCCGCGCCCCGGCATGGTGATTATGATTGCCGCCAACATCATCAATATATTCGCCAATTACGTTCTGGTTTACGGCGTTTACGGCTTTCCTGAATTGGGCGCAGAAGGCTCTATCTGGGCGACCTTTATTGTGCGCTGCATGCAAGTTGTCGCCATTTTGTCTTATGTCTGGTTCTTTATCGACCATGAAAAATACGGCCTGCGCCGCCCAAAAATCACTTGGGCCGGCGGCACGGAATTGCGCCGCATCGGCTATGCGTCGGGCATTTCTATGGGGCTGGAAAATGGGGCGTTTAACGCGCTGGTTTTATTTGCCGGTTTTCTCGGCACGGCGGCGATTGCCGCGCATATTATTATGATTAACGTCTTCGCCGTCTTCTTCATGATGGGGCTGGGCTTTGGCGTGGCCACAGCCGTCAGTGTCGGCAATGCCAATGGCGCGGGCGATATGCGCCTCGTCACACGCTGGGCATGGCTGGGCCTGTCCATTCAAAGCCTTGTCATGGTGGCGGCGGGCATTGTGATGTTTGTGATGGCGCAGCCCTTGGGTGCGTTTTTCAGCACCGACCCGGCCGTGTATAATTTGGCCGCCGCGATGATTGCTTGGGTGGCGGTCGCGCTGGTGTTTGACACCGGCCAGTCGCTTTTGGCGATGGCGTTGCGCGCGCGCGGCGACACTTGGGCGCCGACCCTCATTCATTTATTGGCCTATGGCGTGGTGATGATACCGCTCGCCTATATTATGATTTTCCCGCTGGGACGCGGCGCAATGGGTCTGGCCGATGGCGTTATCCTCGGCACATTAGTGCCGTTTGTGCTGGTCATGTGGCGCTATCGCCAGCTAGACCGGCGCGCCAAATTGCAAGCGCACTCAGCCGAGCAGCCTGTCTAATCAGCCCTCATGCTGGCCAATAACACCGGCGGCGAGATATTTTTCTCGTGTCTCCTCATCAATGCCGACTTGGTCCAGCACATCCATTGTGTGCTGGCCGATTTCCGGCAGCGGCCCTTTCGGGTCGGTGCTTTCATCGCCAAAGCGAATGGGCGAGGCGATATTTTTATAGCTCGTGCCATCGGCTTTCGGCATATCGACATAAACACCGGCTTCGTGCATTTGCTTGTCTTCAAAAGCCTGCTCAAAGGTTTGCACGGGCGACCAAACCAAACCGGCCTCATCAAGAATGGGTTTCCATTCATCGATGGTTTTTTGCGCGAAGGCTTCATCCATCAGCGCAATCAATGCCACGCCATTGCGGCGGCGGTCGCGCAAACTGGCAAAGCGTTCATCTTCCAATAAATCCTCGCGGCCAATGGCGCGCGCAACATCCGGCCAATCCGGCTCGCCCGGGCGGCCATTAATGAACAGCCAATAATCATCCTTGGTCATGTAAAAATTATTGATCGCCACAATCGCCTCTTCGCGTGGGCGCGAGCGGGCAATGCGGCCATAACGCAGCCATGTGCCGTAATCGCAGCCGACCGCATAAGCGGCGGAGCGCACCAGCGAGCTTTCAACCAGCGTGCCTTTGCCGGTATCGCGGGCTTTCAACAAGGCGGCGAGAATGCCGCTCGCCGTGGCGATGCCGGTAATATGGTCACCGGCGGCAGTCCGCAGCGGCGCAGGGGCAGAGCCTTTCGGTGTCATCATCCAGCCAAAACCTGACTTGGCGTTAAAGGCCGCCGTGTCAAAGCCCGGCTTGTCGGCTTCTTCGCCCTGAAGGCCGAAACCGGTGACGCTGGCATAAACCAGCTTCGGGTTGATTTTGGATAATGTGTCAAAGTCGAGGCCTTGCTGTTTCAACTGGCCCGGGCGCACATTGGTCAAAAACACATCGGCATCTTCCACCAGCTTGCGAACAATCTCGCGGCCTTCATCCGTGCCGGTATTAATGGCAATGGCGCGCTTGCCACGATTGTCGAGGGCGGAAACCGGATTATCGGGATAGTCATCCGTCATGGCACTGGCATAAAATTGACGCATCGGGCAGCCGCCCAGCGGTTCGATTTTAATAACGTCAGCACCCCAATCGGCCATAATGCCACCGGCAGATGGCGCCGCGATATAGGTTGCCATTTCGATTACTTTAACACCTTCAAGCATGGTCAGAACTCCCTTTTGACGCTAACTTAATGCGAGGGGATGCTAAAAGGCAATGACTGATAAAGCGCAGGATAAAGAGATAAGAAACACGCTGCTGACAAAGAAGCAGGAGCTTGCGGATTTGCTGCATCATAGCGCTGATGATGCCGCACCGGTTGAGCTGGACCAGACTCAGCAGGGGCGCTTGTCGCGTATGGATGCGCTGCAACAGCAAGCTATGGCGGCAGAAACCCAACGCCGCCGTCAGCGCGACATGCAGTTAATCGACGCCGCGCTGAAGCGTTTGGATGAGGGCGAATATGGCTATTGCGTGAATTGCGGCGAGGCGATTGAGCCGGAACGCCTTGCGCTCGACCCGGCCACCCCGTTTTGCATCGCGCACGCAAGATAGTCTGCGTAAATAAGCCATTGCCCCGATGCGGCGCGGCGGTTAACAAAACCGCATGAATTATTTTGCTTTCATTCGCGCGCATTATCGCTTTTTGCTGTTCGGTTTTTTGATGATGGGGCTGTCGAATTTCGGGCAGACTTTTTTCATCGCGCTTTACAGTAATGAGATACGCGCCATGTTCGAGCTGTCCAATGCCGGATTTGGCGGGCTTTATTCGGCGATGACGCTGCTCAGTGCCTTTGTCATGGTCTGGTCGGGGCGGCTGATTGATGATTGGTCGCTGCAAAAATTCACCCTGTTTGTGTTGGTCGGGCTGGCCATTGGTTGCCTCATTATGGGCCTGAGCCAGCATATTATCGCGCTGGCGCTGGCTTTATTTTTGCTGCGCCATTTCGGGCAAGGCCTATCGAGCCATACCGGCATGACGACGGCGGGGCGTTCATTTGATGCCAATCGCGGGCAGGCCGTGTCTTTGGTGCAATTGGGCTATGCCAGTTTTGAGGGCTTTTTTCCGC
The DNA here is from genome assembly GCA_029253645.1 of Alphaproteobacteria bacterium. Taxonomy (GTDB): domain Bacteria; phylum Pseudomonadota; class Alphaproteobacteria; order RS24; family RS24; genus UBA8337. Next base: position 4,808 of record JAQWZC010000163.1, read on the forward strand.
TCATGGCGGTTGCCCTGATGGCGCTGGTCGGCTGGCAAGAAAGCTGGTTTCTCTTTGCCGCCATCTTGTTGCTGCTCGCCGTGCCGATGCAATTATTTTTGAGCCGCGCCGAGCCTGCGCCTTCTACCGCGCAGCAAGGCGCAGATGACGCCGCATCCTCTCGCAGCGATGTGTTGCGCGATAAAAGATTTTATATGGTGCTGCCGCTTTATCTCGCGCCGCCGTTTTTTCTGACCGGCATGTTTTTCCACCAAGTGCAATTGGCCGAAGCTCGCGGCTGGCCGATTGCTGCTTTGGCGGCGGCCTTCACGCTTTATGCTTTCGCCAAAGTCACCGTGTCTTTGCTTACCGGACCGATTATCGACCGGCTGTCGGCCTTACGCATTTTGCCCTTCACCGCCATACCGCTGGTGCTGGCATTCCTTTTGCTTATCGCCCAGCAAGATGTGTTCGGGCGATTGACGCCGTTTATTTATATGGGCCTTATCGGCATTAATCTCGGCATGGCCGGGCCGGTCAGTGGCGGCTTATGGCCCGAATTATTCGGCACGGCGCATTTGGGCGCGATACGCTCGCTGACCTCACCCATCGTCATTATGTCAACGGCGGCGGCACCGGTTTTATTTGGCGTGGCGATTGATTGGGGCGTGCGCTTTGAGACGATTTCCATCGGCGCTGTCGGTTTTATGATTGCGGCGGCGCTGCTTGCCTTTTGGGTGCCAAAAGATAAACTCACGCCTCACATGGGAGACAATGATGAGTAAAGATGAATTAATTCCGGCTGCGACGGTCATGATGTTGCGCGACACGGAGAGCGGGCCTGAAGTGTTTATGGTGGTGCGCCATCACGAGATTGATTTCGCCTCCGGCGCGCTGGTATTCCCCGGTGGCAAAGCCGATAAAGCCGATTTTGACAGCGGCTTGCGCGCCCATTGCGGCAATGCCGAGGCGTTTGACGATAAGGAATTGGCGCTACGTATCGCCTCTATTCGCGAGAGCTTTGAAGAATGTGGTATTTTGCTGGCGCGCGAAAAGGGCCAGAGCGATTTTGTTTCCGCCGCCCGTTTGAAAGAATTGGATGGCTGGCGCGACCGCTTTAATAATCGCGACGCGACCATGCTGGCTTTTGCCGAGGCCGAGAATTTGGAATTTGCGGTTGATGCGCTCGGCTTTTATGCGCATTGGATTACCCCGGAAATGATGCCCAAACGTTTTGACACTTATTTTTATATGGCGCGCGCGCCGCAAGACCATATTGGCGCGCATGATGGCAGCGAGAGCGTAGACAGTGTTTGGATTACCGCCGCGCAGGCCATTGCTGAGGCAGATGCGAAAAAGCGCACGGTGATTTTCCCGACCCGTATGAATATTGAGAAGCTGGCCAAGAGCGGCAATGTTGATGACGCGCTGGCCGCTTGCGGTGATGTGGTGACGGTGACGCCGTTCATTGAAAAAGAGGGCGAGAAATCGTTTTTGCGGATTCAGCCCGATGCCGGTTATGGCGACCCGAAGGAAGACATCACGCGCGGCATTTAGGGCGGCTTGTTTCGCTTAGGGTAAAAACTGCTCGGCGAGAATACGCTCGTCGAGGCTGTGATCCTTATCGAACAGCATCAGCAAATTATGCGCTTTAGACTGGCGCACGCTTACCTCAATCACATTGCGAAATTCGCTATGGTCAGCCACTGCGCTTATCGGGCGCTTTTCGGCCTCCAATGCGGTGAAGGTGACTTTGGCATTTTCTGGCAAAAGCGCGCCGCGCCAACGCCGCGGACGAAAAGCGGAGATTGGTGTGAGCGCCAATAATTGGGCATCAATCGGCAATATCGGCCCATGCGCCGATAAATTATAAGCCGTGCTGCCGGCCGGCGTGGCCAATAGCGCGCCATCGCAAATCAATTCTTCCATGCGGGTTTTGCCGTCAATGGCGATTTGCAGCTTGGCGGCTTGCGCGGTCATACGCAGCAAGGAGACCTCGTTAATTGCCAGTGCCGTATGGCTGTTGCCATCGGCGTCTGTGGCGGTCATTTCCAGCGGATGCAGCAGGGTCATTTTGGCCTCAGCCACGCGCTCGGCCAAACCGTCTTCGGAAAATTTATTCATCAAAAAGCCGACCGAGCCGTGATGCATGCCGAATATGGGTTTTCCTTGGTCCATAAAACCGTGCAGGCTGGCGAGCATCAGCCCATCCCCGCCCAGCGCAATAATCACATCGGCATCGTCAACGCTGACACCCTTATAGCGCGCATGCAACGCCGTGCGCGCCGCCTCGGCGGCAGCGTCGGGGCTGGCAACAAAGGCCAGTTTTTTGCGTTTCGCGTCGCTCACATTGTGTCCAATCGCATCTTGCATCGGCGGCCTAAAATGGCCACAGTCATTATGTAGCATGATAATAAAAGAAAGGAAGCTGCCATGCCGGAGGGGCATTTATTTCAGGGCGCAAGGCTCATCCCCAATTTGGTCTATGAAGATGCTGATGAGGCCATTATTTGGCTCGACCGAGCTTTCGGTTTCACCGTGCTGTTGCGGATGGAGGGCGCGGGCGGAAAAATTGACCACGCGCAATTGGTGCGCGATGAGATGATGATTATGCTGTCCAGCACACGCGATGATGGTTATGGCCAATATTTTGATACGCCGCAGGCGCGCAGCATCAGCACGCAGGGCATTTATATTATCGTAGAAGATGTTCCCGCCGCTTATGAGCGCGCGCTGGCCGCAGGGGCCGAGAAAATTATTCCCCTTCAAGCACAAGATTATGGCGGCGAGGGCTTTACGGTGCGTGATCCGGAAGGGCATATTTGGAGCTTCGGGGATTACGACCCGTGGGCTTAAGGTAAGCGTTATGAGTGAACAGTATATTTTGAGTATCGACCAAGGCACCACCTCGTCGCGGGCTTTGGCATTTGACAAAGCGGGGCAGGTGAAAGCCGTCGCGCAAAGTGAGTTTCGGCAAATCTTCCCCGATGATGGCTGGGTTGAGCATGACGCGCAGGAAATTTGGGAGACCACATTGGCCTGCTGCAAGCAGGTGCTGGCTGAATTGGGCGCGGAAAATTTCGCCGCCATCGCCATCACCAATCAGCGCGAAACGGCGGTGATTTGGGAGCGCGCAACCGGCCAACCGATTGCCAATGCCATTGTTTGGCAAGACCGCCGCACGGCGGATATTTGCAACGGCCTGAAAAATGCCGGTCACGAAGCGATGATTACCGAAAAGACCGGATTATTGCTTGACCCTTACTTCTCGGCCAGCAAAGCCGGTTGGCTGCTTGATAATACTGAGGGTGCGCGGGCCAAAGCCGCCGCCGGAGAGCTGGCTTTCGGCACGGTCGATAGCTGGCTGGTATGGAATTTGACGCAAGGCGCGGCCCATGTCACCGATGCCAGCAATGCCGCGCGCACCAGCCTGTTCAACATTCACGACACGCAATGGGATGCCGATTTGCTCGATTTATTCGGCGTGCCGTCCTCGGTCATGCCTGAGGTGAAAGACAATGCCGCCGATTTCGGCATGGCGACCGAAGCGGTTTTGGGTGTTGCCTTGCCGATTTTGGGCATGGCGGGTGACCAACAAGCGGCGACCATCGGGCAGGCTTGTTTCAAGCCGGGTATGATTAAATCAACCTATGGTACGGGCTGTTTTGTGCTGGCCAATACCGGCAACAAACCCGCCGCGTCGGGCAATCGCCTGCTGACCACAATCGGCTATCGGTTGAATGGCGAGACCACTTATGCGCTGGAAGGCAGTATTTTTATGGCCGGTGCGATTGTGCAATGGCTGCGCGATGGCTTGCAATTAATTGACCATGCGGCGGAAACGCAAGGGCTGGCGGAAGCCGCCAATCCCGATAGTGCGGTGACGATGGTGCCTGCTTTTACCGGATTGGGCGCGCCGCATTGGGCGCCGGATGCGCGGGCGGCGATTTTTAACATGACCCGCGATAGCGGCAAGGCTGATATTGCGCGCGCCGCGCTCGAAAGCGTATCGCTGCAAACGGCGGATTTAATGCGCGCCATTGGCGATGATATGGCCGCCGCCGATATGGATGTGCCGCCGCGTTTGCGGGTCGATGGCGGCATGGTGGCCAATGATTGGCTGTGTCAAAACCTCGCTGATTTATGCGCCTGCCCGATTGACCGCCCCGCCGTGACCGAGACCACGGCTTTGGGCGCGGCCATGCTGGCCATGTTGCAGCTTGGCTGGTTTGACAGCCTCGATGCGCTGGGCGAAAGTTGGGCGCTTGAGGCGCAATTTGAGCCGCAAATGGCCGCCGATAAAAGAGCCGAGAAACAGGCGCTATGGCAGGCCGCATTGGCGCAAGTTTTGGCCTGAATATGCGCCGCAGGAATTGACAAATTCGCCCTTTCGGCGCAGGGTAAACCCAATATTTGAGGGAGAACTGTTATGTCAGCAGCAGAAGAAATTAAAAGTGTCAAAGATATGGTCAGCGCCGAAGAATGGCAGCTGCGGGTAGATTTGGCCGCCACTTATCGTCTGGTCGCCATGTATGGCTGGGATGATATGATTTTCACCCATATTTCCGTGCGTGTGCCGGGGCCTGAGCATCATTTCCTCATCAACCCTTATGGCATGCTGTTTGAAGAAATCACCGCGTCGAGCCTCGTCAAAGTTGACCTTGAGGGCAATATCGTCATGGACAGCCCATATTTCGTCAATCCGGCGGGTTTCACCATTCACTCAGCCATTCATATGGCGCGTGAAGACGCCCAATGCGTCTTGCATTTGCATACGGATGACGGCGTTGCCGTTTCGGCGCAAGAAGATGGCCTGATGCCATTGTCGCAATTTGCCATGCTGGTGCGTCCGCATCTCGCCTATCATGATTATGAAGGTGTTGCGCTGGACCTCGATGAGCGTGAGCGTCTGGTGAGAGATATTGGCGACAAAAACACCATGTTGCTGCGCAATCACGGCACATTGGCGGTCGGCGAAAGCTGCGGCCTCGCATTTATGGCGATTTATTTCTTGGAGCGCGCCTGTGCCACACAAGTGCGCACCATGAGCGCCAAGCCGCATATGCCGAGCCAAGAAGCGATTGATACGGTTGATGGACAATCGGAATCATTGTTCCAGCCGGGCATTGATGCGCTGGCATGGCCTGCCTTGCTGCGTAAGCTCGACCGCGCTGACCCGTCTTTCCGCGACTAAGCGATATGAGAAAATTGGTCATAGCTGCCGCGCTGCTTGCCGGTTTCGGTTTTCAGTCCGTGTCACAAACCGCGCTGGCGCATGAGCCGGGCACATATGAAAGCCCGATTGTCGAAAGCCGCGTCAAACGCTTTAAGCAAAGCGGTGGCGACATTCAGGCGATTTTCAAAAAGCATTTAGGCGCGGGTAATTTTACCGCGATTGAGGATGCGGCTGCTCGCATGGCGGCGTGGGGCGATGAGACGCCCGACGCTTTTCCGGCAGGCAGTAACAGCATTGGGGCCGATCCGGCCATTTGGAAAGATTTCGCCGATTTTACGGAAAAATCTGAAGCCTTTGCGAAGGCCGCACGGGCATTGCAAGCCGCCGCGGCCTCAGGCAATGGCGGGGCGACCAAAAAGGCCGCGCAAATGGTTGGCGCAAGTTGCAAAAGCTGCCATGAAAGCTATCGCATCAAGCACTAAGCGAAATTAATATGAAGGTGTGAGCAGCGACAGGCTGAGCGCACCGCCGACGCAGAGCGAAAGCAGGGCCAGCCCTGCTTTTGTGCTTTTGGGCGAGGGTAATGTGTCGCCCGTGCCACCGCTCACCATGCGGGAGACCAGTTTTTCACCCAGCCATAGGCGATGGGCCAAAAGGGCCAGCACATGCAGCGCGACCAGCGGAATGACCAGCACATGCAATCGCTGATGCCAAGCACCCATCGGCCCGGCCAAATCAGGTGCCAAATCAGGCGCCAAAGCGGTAAGCGGGGCTTCGTAAAGAATGTCATCGCCGGTCCATAATCCGGTGACCGACATGGCCCCCATCAGGCCCAGCAATGCCATGACAGCCAATGCGCCGAGCGGGTTATGCCCGCGATGTAAGGAAGAGCGGCGCGCCAATATGTCTCTCAGATAGGCCAGAATGATTTTTGGCCCGTGCAGAAAATTGGCAAAGCGCGCCGTGTCGTGGCCGACAAACCCCCAGACGAGACGAAAGGCCAAAAGCCCGCAAGCCGCGAGACCGAATAATTCATGCGCGTTCACTGCGCCGCGCTCGCCGGAAATATACGCGCCGGTAATGCTGATAACGAAACCCCAGTGAAACAAGCGTGTCGGTAAATCCCAGACCATCACCGCTCCTTAAAATAATTGCGCCAATGCCTCATTATCGGGCAAGGCCGGTGTGCCAATGAGCACAAAATGGCCGGAGGCGTCGCCATCAAACGGTTCAATCTCAACGCGCCCGGCTGCATAATGTATAACGTATGCGCCGTCGCAATCCGTCAAAATACCCTTAGCGCGCAGCACATGGGGGCGCAGCGTCTCAAGGCGTTTTATCACCTCATGGCGCGGTACGGGCGATAAATGCCCGGCCCATTGCACAAAATTATGGTCCATTGGGCCGCTTGGTGGCCCGCTTGGCAGGTCGTGGGGGGCGTCGGCATTCAGCCCCAACACGGCGTCGATCGGCATGTGTCCATGCATCGTCTCAGCCAGCGGCACTTGCGGATAGGCGGCGCGCAATTCATCACGCAGTGTGGCCAGCGTCTCGGCATCGGCCAAATCGGTTTTTGATATGACCAGCAAATGCGCCGCCGCAATTTGCTTGGCGTAATTATCGGCCAGATGCGGGTCTTTTGAATGCAAGTGATGCGCGCTGGCATCGACCAAAGTCACAATGCCGTCGAGCCGCATTTGCGGGTCAACCGAGGCAAAACCGGCAATGCGCGTCGGCTCGGCGACACCGCTCGCCTCAATAATAATATGCTCGGGCAGCGGGTCTTGCTGCATCACCTCAATGAAAGTCCGCATCAAATCATCACCGATTGAACAGCACACACAGCCATTGGTCAGGGCAATTTGATTGCCGTGTTTTTCGGCAATCAATTCGGCGTCAATATTCAGCGCGCCGAAATCATTAACCATAGCGGTGATGCGCCGCCCATCTGCTTGCGTCAGCAAATGATTGAGCAGGCTGGTTTTGCCACTGCCAAGAAAGCCGCTAATAATGGTCAGCGGAATTTTGCGCAGTGTCGGCATTAATCGCGGCCCTGATTGAGATGCACAATGCCGCCCAGCATGGTGCCGATAACGCTAATGTCCTTCAGCCCCTCGGCGCCTACGTCAATCGGGTCTTCGGCCAAAATGGCAATGTCGGCGCGCTTTCCGGTTTCCAAACTGCCGACTTCATTTTCCATTTTCAGCGAATAGGCCGCGCCCATTGTGATGGCGTAAAGCGCCTCCTCGACGCTAATGTTTTGCGTGCCATTGCCCAAAGTCACGCCGCCTGATGAGCGTCGATTGACGGCGCACCATGCGGTAAAGAGCGGGGCGAGGGCGGTCACCGGCGCGTCTGAGTGAATGGCCAAAGGCACGCCCTCAGCCAAAGCACCACCGGCATCATCGAGCCGTGCCGCGCGTTCCGGCCCCATTGTGATGTTGATATGCGCGTCCCCCCAATAATAGAGGTGATTGGAAAACAGGTTCACCCCGACGCCCAAAGATTTCATGCGCTTGAAATGCGCGCGCGTCGCCATTTGGCAATGTTGCAGCGTATGGCGGTGGTCGGGCCAAGGATGGGCGCGCAAGGCTTCCTCGATTTTGTCGAGCGCGACTTCCGTGCACTCATCGCCATTCGTATGCACATGCACTTGCATGCCCGCCTTGGTATAGGCTTTGAGATATTCGCCCAGCCGCTCCGGCTCAATATACCAAAGCCCGTTTTCTGCCCCATTATAATAATGCGGCCATTTCAGCCTTGCGCTAAAGCCCTGAATGGAACCGTCAGCAACCATTTTGATGAGCGAGAAACGCAGCTTGTCGCTATTGCTCTCTTGCAATTCCTGCATGCGGGCGACGGCTTCATCCGGCTCTTTGCTATTGCCCTGAAAGGCGACGACGAGGCGCATGGGAAAATCATCAGCATCAATCGTCTCGCGCATCGGCTTTTCGCTGCCCTCGGGCATGGGGTTGACCAAATCCGTGGCCGTGGTGACGCCGGTCTGGCGCGCCACATTGGCGAAATTAACCAGCGTCTCGGGTGAGGAGGCAATGGCCAGCAGATTAATGCCGGTGGTGCGCATCGCCATATAAAATCCCAGCTGGCCAAGAAATTCGCCGGTTGGCTTGCCGTTTTCATCGCGCCGGATAAACTCGCTATTATCCGCGCCCTTCACATCGGCCGCCTCCATAACGAAATTATTGGCGTTTAAAATATGCAAGCTGGCATGCAGCACAATGACCGCGCAATCGGTGGAGACGCTGTCTAGGTCGGCGTCATTCATGCGCCGGTCGGTGAAGTAAATCGGGTCAAACCCCCAAGCGAGAAGCGGCGCGTCTTTATCTTTGCGATTGGCCTGAATTTCTTTCAGCTTGGCGACCACCTCATCAATGCTTTTCAGCCCGGGCCAAACCGTGCCGTCCGGCCCTTCGCGGTCATAAAAGCCGACATAATGATAATCCCAAAACATGCCCTCCATCATATGGCTATGGCCTTCAATAAAGCCGGGCAGCAGGCTGCGCGTGGCGAAATCCGTGTTCAGTTCCAGCGGCCCCCAAGCCGCTTGCCATCCATCCATATCGTCTTTCGTGCCGACCGCCAGAATATGCCCGTCGCGCACCGCAATATGCGTCGCATGCGGCAGATGCGGGTTCATGGTTCGAATGCTTTTCGCTTGATAAATAATGCTCACTTTTTCCCCCTATTTGGCGTTAAGCCTAGCATTGCTTTGCGGCCTGTCATAGTCCACACTCCGGTCAAATCTCATGGGAGGATAAAATGAAATTACTCGGTGCCCCCTTATCACCCTTTGTTCGCAAATCGGTTATTGTCGCGGCGGAGAAAAATCTCGAATATGAATATGACCCGCGCCCCAGCCCATTGGGATGGACAGAGGATTTTATCAAAATCAATCCGCTCAAGCGGATACCGGCTCTGCTGCCTGACCCCGATAATATGGATTTCGCGATTAATGACAGCTCGGCCATTTGCGCTTATTTTGAAAAGCTGCAACCTGAACCGGCGCTTTATCCCGGCGACGCGCTGGCCTATGGCCGCGCTTTATGGCTGGAAGAAGTGGCCGATACGGATTTGGCCAATAAGGTCGGCATGTTGGTGTTCCGCCCGGTCTTTTTCAATATCATGGCAAATAAGGAAGCCGATATTAAGAGCGCGAAAGAAGGCTTTGAAACCTTATCTGAGGTGTTGCTGCCTTATCTCGAAGGCCAGCTTGGCGATGCCGATTGGTTTGCCGGTGACATGTTCTCGATTGCCGATATCGCCATTGCCTCGCAATTAATGAATTTGGATTTGGTCGGTTTCGCCATGCCGGAAGACCGGTTTCCGCGATTGCGCGCTCATTATGCGCGCTGCCTTGCCCGTCCTTCACTGGCGGCCTGCATTGCAACGAATGAGGCTTTTGTTAAGAGATCCGGCGTTAAAATTGAGCGCGTTATTGATTAGCGATTTGAATTTGGCGTAAATTCTGCGTTAATGTCGCGCTTACGGGCATCGATTCGAAGGAGAGGCCTTATGTTGCGTTATTCGTCAGTGCTGCGATCCAATGCGGT
>JAQWZC010000057.1 GCA_029253645.1 Alphaproteobacteria bacterium
CTGAGCTAGATAATCAGAGCGTCAGACCGCCATCGGCGATAATGGTTTGGCCCTGCACATAAGCAGCCAGTGGTGAAGCGAGAAACATCACGACGCCTGCCATATCTTCCGGTGTGCCGACGCGGCGCAAAGGAATGGCGCGCAATGCGCCTTGCAGGCGTTTTTCATTTTCCGTGGTAACCGCCGTCAATTTGGTCGGCACCAGACCGGGGGCCAAGCCATTGACGCGAATACCGTCGCGCGCCCATGCCTGCCCCAATGTTTTGGTGAGGCTAATGGCGGCGGCTTTTGACGCGGCATAGGCCGGATTGCCGATATTGCCTTGCATGCCCGAAATTGAACTGACGATAATCATCGCGCCCTTGGCGGCGGCCAAAAGCGGATGATATTTGCTGGCGCAGGCCATGAGGCTGTCAATATTGACATCCATCACATAATCCCAGCCGGGCTTTTCAAATTCTTCTTGGCCATAGCGCACAACGCCTTGGCTCAAAACCAACACGTCGAGGCTGTCAAAGGTGGCCTCATGCGCGGCGATGGCGGCGCTGTCGGATACATCGACACAGCTATAAATGAGGCCGCTCAAATCCGAGCCTTCCGCCGCGTCATAATCTTCTGCTGAGGGGCGCGTGCCCCATACATGCACCTGTGCGCCGCGACTTAAAAAGCCGTGGGCAATGCCGTTGCCAATGCCGCTAGAGCCACCGACAACCAGAACGGTCTTGCCGCTAAAATCAAGGTCAGTCATCAAAATCTCCCTGCCTTATTTGGCAGGAAAACGGCTTTTATTGCAAGGCTTCCGGGCCAAAATCATAATCGAAAAGCTCAATCGCGACCTGCATGCTGGTGCGGTTTAAGGAGGTCACCGAACCGGATTTCAGGTTTTCCATGACCGAGTTCAGCAGCACGGGCACACCGTCCACAACCTCAAAATCAATATTGGTCAATCGCTTCAGCGCCTGGCCTTTGCGATTATAAAAAGTGATTTCGCGAATGGTATTGTCTGATTTGGCGACCTTATAGTCGAGCTTTGAATAGACATCACTCTGGCTTTTGGGCGTGCTGGTAATATTGTAATAGACCGCATCTTCGCTCACCAGCTTATGCGTATCCTGCGCCGCATCGCGGCCCATTAAATCGCTATAAGAAAAGTCGGAGCCGAAAAAGCTCTCATGCTGTTGGCCACCTTTCAGCTCACGCACCCGCCCAAGGGACGGCAGATAGACCCAGCTTTGGCGCTTATCCTTCGCAATATCCAGTTCGGTTGAAAAGCCAACGCCGCGCACGGAAGCCGGTTCGCGGAAAGTCGCGATAAGCTGACGGCGGCCATCGCCTTGTTTGCTGACCAGTCGCAGCAGACGCTCGCGCTGTTTGCCACCCTTGCCGGTGGTTAAATTCACCTCAGCCACAGCCGAGGGGAAAAAACCCATAACCGCATTGGCTTCTTGCATAATCTCTTCGCCGCTTTGCGCGAATGCCGGTGTCGCCGCCATCAAGCTAAAGGCAACCGCCCCGATAACGGCTATTTGAATTGACAACATATTTACTCGCAACATTACTCTTCCTCCGAATACTGACACATTTAGCCGCATAACATGGCCTCATGTCTAGGTTTTTCGCAACTTATTGCGGATAACCCGATTTGAGGGTTATATAAACCATGCTTGAAGGAAACGAAAATGCGCCCGAATTTTTTAACCGATGATTTTGCTGTCCATGAACAAATGGACGCTGCCGATATTGAGGCCGCCCTCGCTGCGGGGTTCAAAACGATAATTTGCAATCGCCCCGATAGCGAGGATGGCGCTGTGCCCTTTGACAGCCTAAAGCCGATTGCCGAAGCGCAAAATGTGCCGATGATTTATCAGCCCGTCATCAGCAGCGCGCTGAGCGATGATGATGCCCGCCAACTTGCCGAGATTATCGACAGCGCAGCCAAGCCCGTGCTGGCCTATTGCCGCTCGGGCGCGCGATGCACCGTGCTGTTTGATATGGCGCAGGCCTATCTCAGCGATTAAATCTGCCCGCCATTTAGGCCAGTCTTTGGGCTGAAACCTCCGGCCAGCGGTCAGCCCAAGGCCGCGCTTCTTCCAATTCATAAGCCAGATGCAGCAAACGCGCCTCTTGACCATGCGCGGCGGCAAATTGCGTGCCGATGGGCAGGCCGGTGCGGCCGATATAAAGCGGCAGGCTTATCGCCGGATTGCCCGACGCATTATATTGCGCCGTATAAGTCACATAATCGAAAACCGACTCATAAATCTCGTCAAAGCTCTTATTGCCATCCTGCTCGCCAATCAGCAGCGGCGGCTTGAACAAGACCGGCGACAGAATAATGTCATAATCCTCAAAGAAGGCGCGATAATCGGCCTCAACCGACTTCACATAGGCCAGCGCATCTTTATCAATATTCGGGTTTTCGTCGCGACGCGCCAAATAGGTTTTGGCCAAACCATGCGTAAACGGCTCAAGCACCTCATGCGAATTTACCCAGCGGCCCTGCGTCAAGCCAATGAGCCGCGCATTCTTAACCAAATCCACCGCCATTGCCGACCAAACATTCATAAATTGATCGACAAATTGCCCGTCAACGACACCCGCCGCATTAACCTCATCAACCTTATGGCCGAGGTCGGCGCATAGTTTTGCCGCGCGCTCGGTTGCGCGTCTGACATCGGGATGCGGTTCGCGCCCGTCATAGGTTCTTGTGTAAAACGCAATCTTCAAACGTTTGCGGGACGGCCCGTCGATAAATCCGGTCGGCGTGTAAGCGGCATCACTGCCTTTTTTCTCCGACATATTCAAAATCTGCGCCGTATCACGCACCGAGCGCGACACCGCCAGACGCACACCAATATCGGCCTCACCCAGCAATGGCGTATTGGTGAACAATCTTTGGCGCGTCGGCTTCAGCCCGACAAGGCCGTTAATGGATGCGGGAATGCGAATGGAACCGCCGCCATCGGAGGCATGAGCAAACGGCACCATGCCCGATGCTACCGCCGCGCCCGCGCCGCCGGAACTGCCGCCCGTATGATATGCGGCATTATAGGGATTGCGCGCCGCGCCCAATAATCGGCCTTCGGTCGTCGATACGAAGCCAAATTCCGGCGTATTGGTTTTGCCGACCACGACCAAACCGGCTTGTTTGGCGCGCTCGACGCCGCCATTGTCAAAATCAGCGACATTATGCTCAAAAAGTTTTGAGCCATAAGTCAGCGGCGCGTCCTTCAACTCCGACAAATCCTTAATCAGATAAGGCACGCCCTTAAACGGGCCGTCGGGCAAATCGCCCTGCGCCACCGCGCGACCCTCATCATATAATTTATGCACCACCGCATTGAGCGCCGGGTTCAGCCGTTCAATGCGCGCAATGGCGGCCTCCACCAGTTCAAGCGAGGAAACCTCACCGCGCCGCACAAGCGCCGCCTGGCCCATGCCATCATAGGCAACAAATTCATCCATTGCCGCTTTCGCGGGTTTAACGGCAGACGCCAATGCCAGCGCACTGGCACCGGCGAGAAAACTTCTTCTTTGCATCTTCCCCTCCTGAGACAGGTCAAAATCATATTGCCGATACGGCATGCCAATGGACGGCATGCAGCATGCCGCCCATTAATCATTACGCATAACTCAGTTTTACGCGGTTTTTACTCAGCTTTTGGCGACGTTAATCACTTTGCGCTGGGTGAACTCATTCAAGCCCTCTGCGCCAAGCTCTGTGCCAATGCCCGATGTTTTAATGCCGCCAAACGGCACATGCGGTTGCAGGTCAGCATGTTTATTGACCCAAATCGTGCCGCTATCGACCTTTTTGGCCACTTCATAAGCACGGTCCACATCAGATGACCAAACCGATCCACCCAAGCCATATTCCGAGTCATTGGCGCGCTCGATAACATCATCGACATCATCATATTTGATAATCGGCAGCACCGGGCCAAATTGCTCCTCGCGCACCAGACGACTATCATCATCAATATCGCGCACAATGGTCGGCGGAATGAAATAGCCTTTGCCTTCCGGCACATCGCCACCGGCGACAATCGTGCCATTGGCGCGCCCATCTTCAATATAGTCTTTGACCTTATCGAACTGCATTTTGTTTTGCAGCGGGCCAAGCTGTGTGCCCTGCTCCAAACCATTGCCGACAATGGCCTCCTCAGCCAGCTTGGCAAGTTGCTCGACCAGCTTATCGTAAATCGACTCATGGGCGTAAACACGCTTCATGGCGATACAAATCTGACCATTATTGCCAAACGCCCCGTCGAAAATTTGCGGCGCGACTTTCTCGACATCGACATCATCCATAATGATACCGGCATCATTGCCGCCCAATTCCAGCGTGATGCGCTTTAATGTGCTAGCGGCAGACGCCATAACCCGCGCACCGGTTGCCGTAGAACCGGTGAAGGAAATTTTACTGATACCTTTATGCGTGGTGATTTTATCGCCGAGGTCATTATTATCGGCAATCACATTCACCACACCGGCAGGCAGAACATCAGCAATCAGGCGACCGAGATGCAGCGCAGAAAGCGGTGTTGTCGGGGCCGGTTTAATGATGATGGCATTGCCACCCAGCAAAGCGGCAGGCAATTTAAAGGCCAGCAAAATGACCGGAAAATTCCACGGAATAATCGCGCCGACAACGCCCAGCGGATTGCGGTGAATTTCAACCCGTTGCGTGTCGCTGTCTTCCAGCACTTCGACCGGCAGGTCGAGCGATTGGAAATAACGGAAGAACATGGACGCACCCATAATCTCGCCCATCGCATCTTCCAACGGCTTGCCTTGCTCTTGCGTCAAAATACGCGCCAAATCTTCGCTATTGGCCTCGATGATATCGGCAATCTCGCCCAGCTTGGCGCGACGCTCTTCAATCGGCGTGTTTTTCCAAATTTGGAAACCGGCCTGCGCCGCCTCAACGGCTTCATTCAATTGCGCTTCCGAGGCGGTTGGGCAATCAGCCAGAACTTCTTCTGTCGCCGGATTAAGCACCGGCATGGTCGCAGCACCGTCCACCAGCGCGCCATTTATCAATAATTTATAGTCCATGATTTCCTCCCTAAAATTCAATAATTAGTAAAGCGCAGCCATTCGGGCAGCGCAAGCCAAACAGGCATCACGCATTTTCAAATCGCGGCAAGGTGAGTGAAATAATCACCACCGGCACCATCAGCGCCGCCGCAATCATCAAGGCGAGATCATAATTTCCGGTCACATCCCAAATATAACCGGTATAAAGCGGGGCAATTGCCGCGCCGAAAATAAAGATGGAATAGAGCAGCCCGTAAATCGCGCCATAATTCAGTAAGCCGAAATAGCGCGCCGTGAAATAGCCGATAAGGTCAACTTCTGCCCCGACCGCAAAGCCCAACGCAATGGCCGCGAAAATCGCATAATCAACGCCGCCAATGCCCAATGACAAACAGCCCAAACCGACCAGAGTGAAAGCCGTTGCGGTGACATAAGGCGCGAAAATGCGGTCAATGACAAAGCCGATAAACAACCGCCCGACCATGACGGACAGCCCCAATACCGCCGCCAATTGGCCGGATTCCGCCGCCGTTAATCCGGCATCTTGCAAGAGCGGAATAAAGGCCGGTATCAGCCCCAATATGGCCGATGAAATAAACAGGAAGATCGCCGCCACTTTCCAAAATGTGACGGTGCGAATGGCCACCGCAAAAGGCACACCGTGCTGGGTCGGGTCTGTCGCCGCCTCGCCATTATCTTGCGTGCCTGCATCTTCGGGCCTGTCGCGCAGCAAAAAATACACTAAAGGCGTCGAGATAAGGACGATGAGAAACATCACCACATAACCGGCGCGCCAGCCATTTTCCGCCACGAAAGGCGTTAGAAAGCGCGGAATGGCATAGGCCATCACGCCGCCGGAGGTGAGCGCAATGCCCAAAGCCAGCCCGCGATTTTTGACAAAAAACGCATTAATGGCGCGGGTGAAGGAAACACCCGTCGTGCCAATGCCGAAAATCGCATAGCCGAAACTCAGCGCATAAAGCATGCTCAGCGAGCCATTCATAAACGGAAACAGCAGCAAAAAACTGGCATAGCCGATAAGCGAAATGGCGGTGACGGGCCGAATGCCATAGCGGTCAATCAAACGTCCAACCACCGGCGCGAGCACCACCATTACCATGACGGAAATGGATTGCTGAAACCCGATTTCGGCGCGCGTCCAGCCAAATTCTTCTTGCCACGGGCGTATCCAAATGCCGGTTGAGTAATAGACCATTGAGGCCAGCCCAACGCCAAGCCCGATAAAGGCGCCCAGCAGCACGGTCCAGCCGCGCTTAAATTCATTTTCCTGCATCAATACCCCCTAAAAACACGTCACGGCAAACGTTGACAGCTGACCTATTGCAAATCAATGCGGTCAGACACGGCGCGCAATTTGCCGTCGCGCACAATATCGAGATTGACGCCGTCACTGCCCGAATGGTCGGTTTCGGTGAAGCTATGCAATGGTGTGCCTAGCCCATCGTCGAAATCACGAACCGTCTCCAAAGCCGCCACCAGCTTATCAACCGTCAAATCGCGTCCGGCTTTCTCCAACGCTTCAACCAAAATAAGGGTCGGCAAATAAGCGTAAAGCGTGCCGACGCCCGGATATTCTCCATAGCGTGCTTTGTATTTTTTCATAAAAGCGAGCTGCGCGGGCGTTGCCGTATCCTCATACATGGCGCGGGTGGCCCCGGCGACATAGTAACCCTCGGTCGCGCCACCCTTGGCCGCTGCGACAACATTATCATTAGAGGCTTGGCTGCCGACAATATCGGCGGTAATGCCCAGCTTGCGCGCCGTGGCATAGCCGATAATCGTGTCCTGAATAATCGTGCCGAACACAATCAAATCGCAATTGGCTTTTTTCAGCGAGGTCATCGCGCCGACAAACTCATTCTCGGTCGGCTTGTGCTTGGTCTCGGCGACCAGCTTCAAGCCCAGCGCGGCGATTTCCTGATCAACCGCATCCTTGATTTCCTGCCCATATTCCGTGTCCTGATAAAACGCGCAAATCCGCTTATGGCCTTTGTTTTTATGAAAATAACGCACCGCCGCACGGGTTTGCTGATTATAGGTTGAAAGCGCCTGAAACTTCAGCCGGTGATGCGGCTTGGTCATGGATATGGCGCCGGTCAGCGGAAACAGATTCGGAATACCCGCCGCCAATTGACGGCGCATCACCGCATTATTATGCGGCGTGCCCAGCGCCAAATGAATGGCGAAAACCTTATCGCGATTGGCCAGCTTATTCATCGCCTTCACGGCCAGCGGCACTTGATATTGGCTGTCCTCGACAATGAATTTGATTTTGCGCCCATGAATACCGCCCTTGGCATTGACCTCATCAAATAACAGCCGCGCCGCATTGGTGGATGACACGCCCCAAATCGCGGCCGGGCCACTTAGCGCCGTGTGCGAGCCGATGATAATCTCATCATCCGTAACGCCCCGTTCTGCCGCCGCTTGGCTGAGCGGGGCCAGCGCGATAAATGCCGCCATCACCGCCATCGCCCATATTTTGATGGTTCTTACGAAAGCCATATTGTCCTCCATCGGCCGATTACGCATACATGGCGTCAATCAGTTTCTCATAGGTTTCAGCCACTTTTGACCGTTTCAATTTCATCGTCGCCGTCAACTCCTCGTCATCGGCGGTCAATTCCTTGTCGATTATGGTGAACTTCTTCACGGTTTCAACCCGCGCAAAATTCTGGTTCACCCGCTCAACTTCCTCATCAATTAGCCCAATCACCTCCTCGCGCGCGCAAAGGCTTGCATAATCGGTAAAGGGCACATTCAAATCCTGCGCATATTGCAGCACATTTTCATGGTCAATCATCACCAAGCAGGTCAGGAATTTTCGCTTATCGCCAATCACCACCGCATCGGAAATATAGGGCGAGAATTTCAGCTGATTTTCAATCTCACTCGGCGTGATGTTTTTGCCCCCCGCCGTGATGATGATGTCTTTCTTGCGGTCGGTGATTTTGAAATAGCCCTCATTATCCACCGCGCCGACATCGCCCGAATGAAGCCAGCCATCAATCACCGTATCAGCGGTTTTTTCGGGCTGGTTGAGATAGCCTTTGAAAATATGCGGGCCGCGATACAAAATTTCGCCATCCTCGGCAATTTTCATTTCCACATGCGGCACGGCCTGGCCGATAGAGCCGAGGCGGTTCGCGCCATCGCGATTGGATGAGGTGATGCCCGAACATTCGGTTTGGCCGTAAAGCTCGTATAAATCGAGACCAATGGCGCGATACCAGCGAATAAGGTCGGGCGATACGGGCGCGGCACCGGTAAACATAATGCGCGCGCGGTCCAGCCCCAGCATGACTTTCAGATTATGAAACACCAACCGCTCGGCCAGCCAACGCTGGGCACGCAACAGCAGGGACGGCGTGCCGCCCTCCTCGCGCACTTCTTCATAATGCTCGCCCACACGCACTGACCATTCATAGGCAAAACGGCCCAGCCAAATCGCCTCTTTGATTTTAATCACCACGCCGGAATACATTTTTTCCCACATGCGTGGCACGCCGAAAAACACGGTTGGCGATACTTCCATCGTGTTTTCAAAACTCGTATCGGGCGCTTCTACAAAATTCACCACCCAGCGATAATGCAGCGCGAGGAAAACCGAGAAGGTGCGCTCAGCGATATGGCAGAGCGGCAGGATGGACACAATCTCTTCGTCCCAGCAATCGCCAATCCACACGCCTGCATTTTTGGTCTGAAACAAAACATTGGCGTGGGTAATCATCGCGCCTTTAGGCGCACCTGTCGTGCCGGAAGTGTAAACCAAAAGTGCCGTATCATCGGGCTGCACGGCGTCAATGCGCTTATCCCATTCGGCAGCATAGGCGCTGAGATGCGCGCGGCCCATTTCATAGACATCGTCAATAAACATGACCTTATCGTCTTTGAAGGTTTTCAGCCCCTCATCTTCCAGCACGATAACTTTCTCGACCATTGGCAAGGCATCGCGCACGTCGAGATATTTATCCAACTGCTCTTCGTCTTCGACGACCAGAAAGCGGGTCGCGCTATCAATGCAAATATGCTGCACCTGTGTCGGCGCGTCAGTGGTGTAAACGCCATTGGTGATGCCGCCACTGCACATAATCGCCATATCGAAAAACAGCCATTCCTTGCGGTTTTCCGCGATAATTGACACCACATCGCCGGGTTGTAGCCCCATATGCATCATGGCCGCGCCCAACTCTTGCGCGCGCGCGTAATAATCGACCCAGCTAAATTTATTCCAAATACCAAATTCTTTTTCGCGCATGACCAGCGCGTCGCCCAGCGTCGTGCAGCGTTTGCGGAAGAGTTGAGGCAGGCTTTGGCAGCCTTCAACAATGGTCAGAGGTTCATTCTTATCACTCATCATATGCCCCCTATCGCCATGTCTTGCGCTGTTTCCAACGACGTTTGCCGCGCGCGCTTTCTTCTTTTTTGCCGAGATAAAATTCCTGAATGTCGCGGCTGTCGAGCAGCCGTTGCCGGTCGCCCTCCATCACCACGCGCCCGACCTCCAGCACATAGCCGAAATCGGCAAGCTGAAGCGCCATATGGGCGTTTTGTTCGACCAGCAAAATTGTCATTTTCTGCTCTTCATTCAGCCGTTTGATAATATCAAAAATCTCACCTACCAGCTTGGGTGACAGGCCAAGCGACGGCTCGTCAAGCAGCATCATGCGCGGGCGCATCATCAGGGCGCGACCAATGGCCAGCATTTGCTGTTGCCCGCCCGATAAATAGGCCGCCTCATTTTTGGCCCGCTCGCGCAAAATGGGAAAATAATCAAAAACCGTTTCAAGGTCTTGCTCAATGGCATCCTTTTCACGCCGCCCGAATGCCCCCATTTCGAGGTTTTCCTGCACTGATAGAAACGGAAATACTTCACGCCCTTCCGGCACATGGCCAATGCCCTTATTGGCCACGCGGTCGGGTTCCATGCCGGCAATATCCTCGCCGTGAAAGCTGACAGTGCCCTTTTGCGGCTCCATCGCGCCGCTAATGGTTTTCAGCACAGTGGTTTTTCCCGCGCCGTTTGAGCCAAGCACGGCCACGATTTTGCCCTCTTCAACATCAAGGCTGACGCCGCGAATGGCCATGACCGGCCCGTAAAACGTCTCAAGATTGCGGACTTGCAGAACATTTTGACTCATGCCGCACCCCCCAGATAAGCCGCCACGACATCAGGGTGATTTTGCACCTCTTGCGCGCTGCCCGAGGCAATGACGCGACCATTATTCAGCGCGATGACGCGGTCCGATACTTCATTCACCAAGCTCATATCATGCTCAATCATCAATACGGAAATGCCCAAATCATTTTTAATATCGTCAATCCAAAAGCCCATATCCTCGGTTTCCTCAGGGTTCAGACCTGAGGCCGGTTCGTCGAGCAGCAATAATTCCGGCTCGACGCACAGCGCGCGGCCCAATTCAATTTTCTTGCGGACGCCATAAGGCAAATTGGCAATGCGCTCATCGCGGTAATGTGCCAATTCCAAAAAGTCGATAACATCCTCAACCTTGCGGCGATGCGCCAACTCGGCCCGCCGCATGCCGGGGTCGAATATCAACTGCCGCAGCACCGGCACGCGATTGTGAATTTCCCGCCCGATTAGCAGGTTTTGCAGCACGGTTGAATGTTCGAATAATTCGATATTTTGGAATGTGCGGGCAATGCCGATACGGGCAATCTCATCGGCGCGCGCGGCGGTAATATCTGCACCCTTAAAGCGAATGGCTCCGTGGCTCGGCGCATAGAAAGATGAAATCATGTTGAAAATGGTCGATTTGCCCGCGCCATTTGGTCCGACAATGGTAAACACCTCGCCCTCATCCATCGAGAAGCTGGCATCATCGACGGCCTTCACGCCGCCAAAGCTGAGGCTCAAATTTTCAATCTCAAAGAAACTCATCGCATGCGCTCCGTCTTCAAATAGCTGCGCTGACGTTTAAACGTGTTGCGGCGATAAAACGGAAAGCTCTCAAGGAAGGTGCGGAGTTTAACCCAGCGGCCATACACCCCTTCCGGCTCGAAAATAATGAATAAAACCAGAATGAGGCCAAACAGCCCCGGCTCCAGCCCGGGTTGTGTGCCAATGGCGGGCGGTAACCAATCCTTGAGGATTGAAATCGACGCCTCCAACAGGCCGATAAGAAATGCGCCGAAAATCGCGCCATGCACCGTGCCCAGCCCGCCGACGACAATCATCAGCAAAAGCTGTATCGACAATAAAATGCCAAAGGTTTCCGGCGACAGAAATTGAATGAAATGGGCAAATAGCCCACCCGCCAGGCCGGTGATGATGGCTGAGAGAAAAAACGCCAGCACTTTGGTGCGCGCCAGTCGAATACCGAGGCTTTGCGCCGATATTTCACTATCGCGAATGGCCAACATGGCGCGGCCCAATGGCGAGCGCAATATATTCAGCACCAGCGCGATGGAGATAATCAGCAGCACGAGAACAATGTAATAATATTCCCACGCCGCATAAATCTCATATCCGAAAAGCGCCGGTGGATCGACAGCCATGCCGCGATTGCCGCCGGTCACGCTCTCCCAATGAATAATCAAATCTTCCACCACAATGGCGAAGGCCAAGGAGGCAATGGTCAGATAAAGGCCGGTCATGCGACTGGCCGGAATGGCAATCATCAGCCCGACAATGCCCGATGTCAGCGCGGCAATGGGCAGCGAGAAGACAAACGGCACGCCTTGGGTCAATAAAAACGCATGGGTATAAGCCCCGATGGCCATAAAGGCGGCGTGTCCCAGCGACACTTGGCCGGTAAAGCCGGTCACCACCATCAGGCCCAATCCGGCAAGCGCGTAAATCAACACGCGGGTCAGCTCGTTTACCCAATAAGTATCCAGCGCGACAGGTGCCAGAAATACCGCCACCAGCAGCAGCGCATACCAAAATACATAGCCGCCATGCTTGGCGAATTTTATGTCCTGATTGTAATCGGTTTTAAAAAGAACGCGCATCGGCTCACACCTTCTTCTGATAAATAGTGGCGAACAGGCCTTCGGGGCGCAGCATCAGCACGGCGAACATAATCAGATAGCCGATAATGTTTTTGACCTCCGGCAGATAGGCGGCTGCGAAAGGTTCGGCAATGCCGATAATCAAGCCGCCAATCAGCGCGCCGGGCAAAGAGCCAAAGCCGCCAATCACCGCCGCCGCAAAGGCTTTAATGCCGAGGAAACCGTTAAGCGGGCCAATCAGCGTAATCGGCGCAAGCAGCACACCGGCGACACAGCTTATCGCCGCCGCCAGCCCCCACACGCCGGAATAAACCAGCTTCACCGGAATGCCGACATAAAACGCCGCCAATTGATTTTGCGACGCCGCCTGCATGGCAATGCCCCAGCGGCTATAGCGTAGAAATAAATAAATCAGCGACACCATCACCACCGTGCCGCCCATAATGGCCAGCCGGTCATGGCCGATAACGGCGCCGCCCATATTGGATGTGCCGACAAAAGGCGTGTCGAGGCTCAGCGGTGCTTGCCCCCAAATCATGCCCGCCACGGCGCGGAAAATAAAACCGAGGCTGATGGTCAAAATGACGACTGAAAATTGCGGCTGACCGATAATGCGGCGCACGACAATGGCATCGACGAGAAAGCCGAACACCGCCATCACCGCCATAGCGGCCAGCAAACCGAGCCAGAAATTAAAACCCCATGTCACGATAAAGGTGAAGGCCACAAAAGTGCCGACCATCATAATATCGCCTTGCGCGAAATTGACCATTTCGGTGGCTTTGTAAATCATCACAAAACCCATCGCGATGAGGCCGTAAACACAGCCCTGCGATAGTCCGATAATCAGCAGTTGGAAAAACTCTGCCATGACTTTCTATTATTCCCCCCCACCCTTACGAATAAGGGCTGCCTAAGCTCAAAATACTATGACCCAAAAGTTAAAATATGCAAGCAAGGCTGACCTAATGCCGATTATGGCGATACAGTTAATCTCTCTTTGATTTTTTCATTTTGCGGCGATGCAATCAAGCTTTGGACAAAATCGCTATAGGTTGTCGAGCCCTTATCGCAATCATTCAGGCGACTGCAAACATCTGTCAGAATCTCGCCAAATGTCTGTTTCATGGTGGCGGTCGGGCGGATGAATACTTTTTTGCCGACGCGGTGTTTGACGAAATAGCCCGCATCAATCATCATATTAATGAACTGGCGCAGGCTTTCATGGTCGATGGGAAAATTATAACGCAGGCGCGTCAAATCCACACCGCCATGACTATCTCGGTCGAGGATGAAAAACGAAATGCCCCGCTTGACCGGACTTTTGAGGGCGAAAGGCAACAGTTTTTTGACACGCGTAAACACATCAAAAGCTTGGGTTATGATATAAACCTCGCGCACGCTGGGACTGGCAGGCAATAAGCGGCGCTGATTGCGCAACAGCCATTTTTGACTGACATCAAAAACTTCCCATAGCAGCCTTTTGCGGGGCAAAACTTCATAATCGGGTCGCCCGGCGCGGCTTAAAAATCCGCCTTTTTCGGCATCACGAAGGGTCAGGCGCAAGCTCTCGGCACTACACCCGATGAGCGTAACGAGGTCGCGCGGCACAATACGTAGCCCCTCCTCATACATCAGCAAAATATGCCCGAAAATCAGCTCTTGATTGCTGGGCCGTTTATCAAATTCGAGCCCTTCGTCAATCTGGTCACACGCCAGAACCTTCCGCATTTTACCTTCATCAAGACGCATTACAGACACTCCGTCTAAAAATGGAAGCAAATCTGACCCCGTGACGCAAGCGAAAAACAAACAGGTTTTTTGGGTTGAGGCCAGCCCGTTAACTCTCAAAGATAAAAAACCCATAGAGGAGGGAAATATGACTGAATTGGAACTTTGGAATCTGGCCGTCGAGAATCGCCAGGTTTATGGACTTTATAATCTCGGTTACGGCATGCTGAGCTTGGTGATTATCGTTATCGCTTATCTCGTGCGCCATCAGCCAATGTGGTTCCGCAGCCTATCCGCTGCGATTGCCGTATACTTTATCTTCAACACATTCACCATGCTTGCCGGAAGCCAAGGCGGTTTCTTTGGCTTGGCCAGCACGATGAGCTCAATGGCTGCTGAAGGTAACGCACCTTTGATGAAAGCATTTATGACGGCCAATGGCATGACTGTCGGCGCGCCGGTAACCCCACCCGCTTGGCAAATGCTTGGCCCGCTCGCCATGTTGGTGCATGCCGGTCTGTCTGTTTATCTTTTTGTTGCCGCCAAATGGGACGGTGCAAACGCTTAATTGAACTGAAGGAGGAAAATTATGTTGTTTAGAGTAATGATTGTTCTGCTTGCGATGACCGGCTTTGCCCGGGCGCAAGCGGTATGGGTCGATTATGGTTGGGCCGTAGAGCCCGCCAAAGAAAATCGCTTTTTCGCCGCCGTTGATAAATTCACCGGCTCAGATGCGTTTAAGGATTTTGAAGGCCGCATGCTGATTAATGCTCATGCCGCCAATGGCACACAGCCGACCAATTTCTCATTCGCCGTTATCTATGAGGATTTGGCGACATTTGAAGCGCGCCAAGCGCAATTAAACGGCACGGCCGAATGGGATCGTTTCCGCAAAGCCTTGTCTGCCAATGGCACATTAGTGAGCGAGACGGTTTACACCCATGTCAAAGGCTGGGGCGAAATCAATAATGAGAATTTTGCTTGGGAAGGTGCCGCCGCGCGCGTGACCGATCCGGCAAATTACATCTCACGCCTCAACCGTTTGATGAACTCAAACATTATGGCAGACGCGCCGCTTTCCATCGACGTATGGCGCGTGACAGCCGGCGGTGCGCCGGGCGTCAGCCATATTGTCGTATTTGGCGGCAATAGCTGGTCGGAAATGGAAAACTTCCGCGCCGAGTCGGCACGCAATCCCGACTTTGTGACGGCGATTGCCGGCATGGCGAAAGTGCGCACCCTGCTGGGTGCTTTATGGACACGCACGGCAGCGAGCTATGGCCCGCTTGACCTGAACAGCCTGCGCTAAGCCAACCCCAAAATGAAACGGGCGCAAGATGACCTTGCGCCCGCTTTACCAAATCCAAAATTTGAGCGCGCCCTAGTCGCCCCATGCGCCATGAAATTCAAACACAACAGCTTCTTCATCGCCGATAACCCAGCCATCATGGCCCGGCGCGATTGAATAAGCATCGCCTTCCGTATAGGTCATTTCCGTGCCGTCATCGTGACGTGCCGCCACTGTGCCCTTCACGACGACGCCCAAATGTTGCGCCTGACAGCTCTCCGTGCCGACCGTCGGCTTAATATCTTCCGACCATTTCCAGCCCGGCTTTAAAGTCAATTTCATCACACGTTGCCCGCCAATATTCAGCGTCTCAACCCGCGCATTATTCGGTTCATTCACGTCACCATCGGCGGCGAAACTTTTCACTTCAATCGATGCCATTATTTTCACTCCCTTGTTCAGTTTCAATCCTATTCCCAGCCGCGCGCGCCGACACCCCAAAAAATCTGCTTGACCATTACTTCGTGCTGCGTCCAAAATTTCTTGGGCTGCCTGTTCAAACATTGCTTGCGTATACTTTCCACTTCTTCCTATCACCCCTTCCCCTTTCTTATCGTTTTCTTAGCTGACAGGCGCTGGTTTGCGCCATCGCCAGCAGGAGGGGTGCGAGCGTCGCTGCATGATATTGATAATGTTTAGGAAAATGGTGCCGGCACCAAGATTTGAACTCGGGACCCTCTGATTACAAATCA